>JBGSUZ010000052.1:0-7656 GCA_041753235.1 Acidaminobacteraceae bacterium | reverse complement strand
GTAAGTCCTAGTTGCTCATTGTAGTAGATTTGACCCTCGTATTGATTGTCTAGTCCTGCGAGTATTCTCAGCAACGTTGTTTTGCCTGCACCATTGACACCTGTGAGCCCAAGAATTTTACCACTCTCTAGCTGCAATGTTTTAAGGTCAATGATTTGCCTGCTGCCATAGTGTTTCTTTAATAGTTGAATATTAATGCGCATCGTTTTCCCCCTCAATAAAACGGTAGAGAACGGCGTTGACGACAAAAGAAATGATTAAAAGTACCATGCCCATGGCGATGGCTGCGGCGTAATTGCCCATGCTGTTGTTCATTGCAATATAGGTCGTCATGACCCTCGTATGATGTTTGATATTGCCTCCAACAATCATGACTGCGCCAACTTCTGAAATGGCTCTGCCAAACCCAGTGACCACTGCTACGAGTATAGTGGTGCGCATTTCCTGAACGAGTAGCCATAGGATACCAAGCCGCCCTGCGCCCATAGTCCTGCCGAAATCTTTAATCTGCCGTCCATGCTGTTTGGCATTATTAAATAATATGCCTGCTATAATTGGGGTCACTAACAACATTTGAGCCACCACCATAGCAAACGGTGTAAACATAAGCTGCCAGCTGCCTAGGGGCCCTGAACGGGATAAAAGTATGGCTACAATTAAGCCAACCACCACGGGTGGCAAACTCATACAGGTGTAAAGAAGTCGTGAAACCTGTGGTTTGAACCGATAGTCTTTCACGCCAAGTACCAATCCCATTGGAATACCAAGGCAGGCTGACAATGTTGTAGAGGTCAGTGACAATGCCAACGAAAGGCAAATAATCTCATAGACCTCCGAGTCAAAACTTATCAGCAATTTTAGCGCTTCAACCAAACCGTCACCTATTGTCTGCATAAGTTCTCTCCTATAGGATCTTAGTTATTATTAGTACCTATTGTGCATTAGGATAAAATAATGGCTGTCCATGGGTTTCAACACCAAACGCGCCTATTAATTTTTGTGTTTTTTCAGACAATAACCATTGAACAAATTGGTCAGCTTCTTGTGCGTGAATCTGCTCATTAAGCTTAGGATTAACAGCAATGACGCCGTAGTAGTTGAGTAGCGACTTGTCTCCTTCGGCTACAATTTCCAAAGAAAGCTTATCTGCCATAGACAAGTAGGTTGCTCTGTCACTTAGCGTGAACGCTTCCATTTCATTAGCCATTTGTAGTACATCTCCCATGCCCTTTCCGGCTGAAACATACCATTTGCCTTCTAAGTGATCCGTTGTCCAGAGTTTTAGTTCCTTTTTATGTGTACCCGAATCGTCTCCTCTTGAGACAAAGGTGAGTTGTTTTTCCTGAATCATTTTCATGGCGGCATTTACATCGTTTAACGTTTTTATTGAAGCTGAGTCAGTTGAACCTTTGGGGCCTAAAAGTATGAAATCATTATACATCACATCATACCGTACAAGACCATAGCCATCTTTAACAAAAGTTTCTTCGTCAGCCTTTGAATGAACGAGTAGCACATCTGCCTGTCCATCTCTGCCCATTTGTAGTGCTTTACCTGTACCTGCTGCAACTACTCGCACTTCAACACCTGTTTCTTTTGTGAAGAATGGCAACAGATAATCCAAAAGCCCACTGTCTTGTGTGCTTGTTGTGGTGGATAATATGATGAATTTGCTTTCCTGTGAAGATTTAAAGATCATAAAACCGCCGCTAACAATAAGCACTGCCAGTAATATAAGTACGTTTCTCATTTTTGAACCCATTTGTTTTCCCCCCAAAAATACTGATTTTATGATACTATTATAACTTTTTATCACATGTAAAACTAACTGAAAATTCAAAAATATAGAACAAAATGATGAAATAGCATGCGATATGTGATAAATTTAAACCATACCATTGCGCGTTAATTTTTAAAGCTTTATCTAATGATAGGAGGCTTACATGATCCATAGCTTTGATCCTAGATTTGAGAAAAATGACGGTTGTGAAACTGACTTTTTGCGAATCCTCCATTACGACTTAACTGAGGGTTACGAAGAAACCTATCGTTCTTATCAGTACGCACGTCTCTGCACGATTGCCAAAGGGGAGAAACAGGTCACTATCAATCAGTCCAATGCGTTTACCTACCATACGGCAGAATTCATTGTATTGCCGCCAAACACAGAAGTGCATATGCACATAGGCCGTCCTACTACCGCAATCGTATATGAAATTAGTGATCATTTGATTGAAACTACTGCTAATCGACTGGAGAATCAACTAGATGTACCTATCCAAAAATCAGATTCTAAAGTCGACAAGCTTGTTTTAGACAGTACTATGCGAACCCATTTGAGCCGCATCAACAACTATGCCATAAGTAACGACCCTAATAAGGGATTCTTAATTGACCTCTGTGCGCAAGAGCTTGCCTACCATATGCTGAAAAGCTCAAAATTAAATGTATCCAAGTTTAGAAAACATGATCCCGTAGCCTATACAGCAGAACAACTCAGTCTCTCTCAAGGTACTGCGCCTACTGTAACAGAAATTGCACATCACTTGAACATGTCACCTTCAAATTTGATTGCACGTTTCAAAAAGCAAACCGGTGTGACCCCAAAGGAATATCAAAAACAGGTTAGACTAAAGCAGTCGTTAAATACACTGACCTATAAGACTGTCTCTGAGGTCTGCTATGACCTAGGGTTTGAAAACGCTTCTTATTTTATTAAGCTTTTTAAGGAAACCTATGGCATTACACCTAAGCAGTATGTATTGCAGCAAAAAAAGCAAAGAGCGGCGCGCCTGCCCTAAATTGGACAGGAAACGTCGCTTTTTTTTTATTAGTATTTAAAAACAGCAACCGAACGCTTCAAGCCATTTGCAATTGCTTTAAGTTGGTCAATGTCCTTTTGAACAATGGCTACTGACTGAATTTGCGCGTCTGATCTGCCCATAACTTCTTCTGTAGCACTCTGAGTAAACTCGGCGATTGAAGTAATTTCATCTATATCGCTTATCAGTCGATTTTTATGGTTGGTAACACCCTTAAGTGCCCCTTCAACTTCATTCATTTTTGCGCTAATGTCGTTCACATGAACTGATATTTCATTGAATAGGTCACCGTATTTTAGCGTAAAGCTATTTTGTTCTTCCGCCTTACTCGTCATTTTCTTGAGTGACTCCACTGTAAACTGTGCACCAGCCACAATTTCACCAATGTTACTTGTAATATGCTCAGCGGACTCTTTGGACTGCTCAGAAAGTTTCTTGATTTCCTCCGCGACAACCGCAAATCCTCTACCGTGCTCGCCTGCTCTCGCAGCTTCTATGCTCGCATTGAGAGACAGTAGATTTGTCTGGTCTGAGATTGCAGTGATTGTATCTACCAGCACATTGATTGCATTGATTCTTTCAGAAAGCGTATCTACTGACTCGTTTACAGATTGCAACAACTGGTTATTTTCTGTTGTTAGGTTGCGTAGTGACTCCGTTTCCTTGTCGCCACTACGGCTGATGCTGACTGTTTCTACAATCTTCTTTTCAATCATATCAAAGGCGTCATGAATTTGATTAATCTGGTCGCCTAAATTCTTTGAAGTCAACAGTGCCGAGCGAATCCGCTCTGTCTCCTGATTAATTCGATTAGCCACTTCAGACAGACTTTGGTCCGTTTCCTCACTCATTTTCCTAACCTGAACGCTTTCCGAATCTATTGACGTAGAAAGCTCCGCAATGCTATAGGCTGACTCGGTGAAATGTTGCAGTGTTTCGCTTAAATGTGACCTAGCCTGTTCAAACTGTACGCAAATCTCTTTCTGATGTTTAATACTGTCCAAGTCAATTTGCTGAGATAAATCATTACACGAAAGGTCATAGGCAAGCTCAGAAATACTGTTAAGCGGTTTCATGAACAAATTAAAGTTTTTCACCGCCGTTGCTGTCGCAATTAAGGTACCTATGACAAATAAACCAATGAGTACTTTTATGATGCCTTGCAGATTAAACATACCCAGATAAGCAGCAAAAACAAGACTTGCTGCTACGCAGGCAATTTCAACGCTGATAAGTGTGCTCAACAAATAGCTTTGGATTGTAATCTGCTTACTCTTCATATAATACCTCCCCAGTCATATCCTGACGCTTGGTGTATACCCAGTTTTGTTAGGAGTAAAACTTATGATAAGTAAACCTGATCTTTATACCAATACCTCATAACCCGCAAAGTACATATTGAGCACACCTTTTCCTTCTGTGTAGTCTGCAAGTTCACTCAAATAATTCTTTGAAGTTTCTACAGGCAGTACCCCTTTCAAAAGTGCAAAGTCACCGCTGCAAACTGGGTCTTCCAAACGGCCCCGCATTTTTAATACATCTGACACCGCCCGCCCTATGGCGTAACTCGGTAGGTGCATTTCAAAAGCAAGCATTGGCTCTAGTAATTCTGTACCGCACTGTTCAATTGCCCGTCTGAGTACCTCTGGTGCTACTCTTCTAAAGTCTGCTGGTGTGCTGTCCACGCTGTTAAACGCTGACTGAACAAACGTTACCTTTAAGTCTGTAAGTTCCCAGCCCTGAGGCCCTATGCGCACAGCCGCTTCCACACCGTCCTGCACGCCATTTTGGAAAGTCTTTTGTAAGTCGCCAAAGGACACTTGTGTTTCGTATTGAAAGCCACTTCCTAATGGTAGTGGCGCCACGTTGAGGCCCACTGTCGCATGGTGGAAGTTGCCATCCTTATACATTTCCATAAGGGCATGTCCTTCCATTTTAGGTCGTTCTTTGTAAAGCGTTGCTGGTTCTTCTATTCGGGTCGTTATGTCAAACCGTTCTCTAAGCATATGTTCAAGTATTTCCCGTTGAACTGTCCCAAATATTTTTACTTCTATGGCTTCAGTAATAGGGTGAATGTTGAAGTCTAGGAACGGGTCTTCATCGACTAGCTGGTTCATGGCTTGAAGGATTTGTTTGCGCTCGGCTAAGTCCTTGCTAGGCACTACTGCTTTAAGCGTAGGAACTGCCAAATGACTGCTAAGTTTCCCTTGTGTGACCGTTCCTAGCCAATCCCCTATGTGCAGTCGTTCGCTGTCATAAACGATGGCAATATCGCCTGCAAAAGCACCTTCGCAGTTAACCGGCTCAGCCCCCTTTAAAGTCGCTATTCTAAGAATTTTATAAGCTTCTTCTTGCCCAACTACCGGGTAACTTTGTCTAAGTACCAGCTGACCAGTGTAAAGTCTTACAAAACAGCGTCTGTTACCCCGACTGTCCCTGTCTACTTTGTAGACTAGGCCAGATAACCGTTGGACCGCCTCTTCGTTTTCCGTTCGCGTTAGCTCACCAACCCACTCAGCTGTCAGGTTCATAAGTGGGTCTACACCTATGTCATGAAGCGCCGTTCCGTATAACACAGGAAAACACCGACTCGCTCTGTAAGCGATCTTAGCTGCCTGAGTCCATGTTTCGTAATCAATGGTTTCTTCCGCGCAGTATTTCACCAGTAAGTCTTCTGAACTTAAGCAAAGCTGTTCAATCATCTGATTATTTGAAGCGTCATTACCCCAGCGCGGGCAGACTTGTGCCTCTCTCGTACCCTCACCGTAAACCGTCTGTAGTGGCAGGCAGCTTTCTGAAAGCTGCTCGTGAAGTTGTTGGTTAATTGCCTCTAATTCCACGCCCATTCGGTCTATTTTATTGACAAATAAAATGGTTGGTATGTTCAGTCGTCTCAACGCTTCAAAAATAACTTTTGTCTGCGCCTGAACGCCTTCTCGAGCTGAAACCACTAATATGGCGCCGTCCAGCACCGACAAAGAGCGCTCTACCTCTGCAATAAAGTCCATATGTCCAGGTGTGTCAAGTAGTTGGACACGCTGTCCCTGCCATTCAAAAGCGACCGTTGCCGCTCTCACCGTAATGCCCCGCTCTTTTTCAACCTGCATGGAGTCTGTCGCTGTGTTTCCTGTGTCTACCCGTCCTAAAGTTTTAAGCGCACCGCTTTTATATAAAATCTGTTCTGTTACCGTTGTCTTGCCCGCATCGACGTGGGCTAAAATACCTATGTTAATTGCTGGTTTATTGTTCGTAGTAGTCGTATTGTCCACTCTCCTTGTATAATCCTTTTGGGGTCAAATGCCAGATTTCCTGTGCCATCTGGTCTATAAAATACTGGTCATGGGAAACGAAGAGTATTGCGCCATCATAGCCGTGCAGCAGTTCTTCAATTTTTTCCCGAGTTGGTACATCTAAAAAGTTAGTTGGTTCATCCAAAAGCAGTAGTTGATACCCACCAAGCGCTAAATTGAGCATAACCACTCGGGCTTTCTCACCATAACTGAGCATCTTGATTTGCTTAAACACATCCGTTTGTTTAAAATTCATGGCGCCTAGAAAATTTCTAAGTTCCTTTTCAGGTAGGCCTAAGTCTTGAAGTGCTTCTAGCAAAGTCGCCTCAGGGTCTAGACTCGTCAGTTCCTGAGAAAAATAGCCGATGTTAATGCCAGCAGACACTTTGAGAGAACCTGACAAACATGCCCTCGCATTGATCTCGCCATAAAGTGCCTTTAAAAGACTGCTCTTTCCTGACCCATTAGCTCCCACAAGGGCAATGCGGTTGTTACGTTCAATTTGAAAGGAGACGTTTTTAAAGACCGTTTCACTGTCATAGCTAAGTGCCATTTCACTGGCTAAGGTTAAGAATTTTGGCGCCTCGCCTGCTGAATTCATGTATATGGGCAGTGGACGTACCCACTTGGGCTTGTCGACTTTTTCAAGCATATCTACCCGTTTTTGCATTGCCTTGCCCTTTTGAGCAACGCCTTTTGCCTTGCCTCTTTGAAAGTCATTTTGACTTAGATTATTGTACTTATTTGCTCGCTTGAGCTGGGCGTCTGCCGCTGCTTCGAGCTGGGATTTTGTTTTCACATAGCGTTCATAAGCCATGTGCTGGTGGGCAGTTTCATCTTCTACCCGCTTGCGGTAGTCACTGTAATTCCCTTTAAAAGAACGGATTTCTCCGTCTTCCAGACGAATAATCTTGTTCGCTGTTTTGTCTAGAAAATGCCTGTCGTGACTAATCATGAATAGTGCGCCAGAATACGCATTCACAAATTCCGTCAATACACATAAGCCCTCTTGGTCTAAATGGTTGGTTGGCTCGTCCATAAGGAGCACCTCGGGTTGCTCTAATTGCAGACCCGTAAGAAAGACACGTGTTTTTTCACCGCCGCTGAGAGAGTCTATTGGCTGCCATAGCAAATCTGCAACGCCCATTTGGTGGATGGTTCTAAAGTAATTGGCTTCGTCAGCCCATGGTGCTAGCCATTCGTGAGGGAAACTAGCCTCTCCAAAGCTCAAATCTTGAGGTAGGTAACCTAGTCGTCCATCGATTAAAACTTTGCCACCGTCTTTTTCGAGTGTTCCTGTAATGATTTTAAATAAACTCGACTTACCGCAGCCGTTGATGCCTATTAGTCCAACTTTTTCTCCCGGAAAGACTTCAAAACTCAGGTCTTCAAACAAACAGCGATCACTATAGTATTTTTTTATATGGTTAATTCTTAACATAGACATTCCTCCAATCCAAAAGCGGCTTTATAGTCTAGAATAAAACTTGGACTTAACCGATCGAGTAGGAGGCTGACGATTAATTCGTCAGCCGTCCTCTCAC
>JBGSUZ010000051.1:0-7980 GCA_041753235.1 Acidaminobacteraceae bacterium | reverse complement strand
GTGAATTCTTCGGCAAGGCTCAGCAACCCCCGGCGTATAGGCCGTGCTTAGTTCCTCCCTATTGGTGACAGGTACTTTAGAGACAACCTCAATTTTACCCTTTTTCATTTCGTGCATTTGTAAGCTCATTTCAGAATAATTCATATCGAACACCCTCCCTTGATATGCTCTCATTTTGCGCCTTTAAAGTAGAAAAACCTACCTTAAGTAAATTAAGATAGGTTTTTCTAATTAAAGTAAGTGCTAACTTAGGGTCGGAATGGACATTAGTACGGTTGTTTCTTCATTTTCAAGACTGTAAATATCAATTTTACCCTTTAATTGAGAAACTATAATATTTCTTGTTGTCGTTAAGCCTAGGCCAGCCCCTTCCCCCTCTGCCTTTGTTGTAAAAAACGGCTGAAAAATTCGATTAATATTATAATCAGGAATACCTACGCCATTGTCTTTAACAAGAACATTCAAAAGGTTATTATCTAGCCAAGTCTCTATGGTTACAGTTTTAGTTGCTTTTTCAGACTTTAGCAAACTTTCCAAAGCATTTCTTAACACTTCAATTAAAGCCACGTTAAATCTGCTAACCGGAAGCTCTACAGATAGATTAGGCTGATAATTAGTTATGATTGTAATCTGGTTTCTTTTTTCAGAAAAAAGCATTCTAATGATTGCATCCATGTTATCTTGTATGCTGATCATTTCCTTTTCATCGATTTGGTCTATGCCTGAAAAACTTCTCAATTCTTTAATAACGGATTCAATTTTAGCGATGCCTTCTAAACTTTCTAGACTAATTCTGTCTATGTCTTCATTGATAAACCCGACGCTCATGCCCGATTGGGGTGGCTCTGTTAAGTCAAGACTTAAATTGTTTTCAGTAATATGCGCTAGTAAAAACTTTATATATTTGGTTAGCACTTTAACATTATTGTCCAAATACCCTAAAGGATTATTGATTTCATGAGCCATACCCGCAGCCAAAAGACCTAATGCATTTAATTGCTCATTTTGGATTAATTGATTTTGTGTGTCTATTAGTTGAAATTGCATTTCGCTAAGTTGAAGATTTTTTTCTTCCATTAATGCAATCGTTTCTTTGTATTTCTTTTTAGTAAGGTGTTCTTGAACCGCAGCATTAATTCTAGAAGTAAATACGGTTGAACTAATAGGCTTTACCATATAGTCTGACGCACCTAACTCGAAACAGCGCTTTAGTTCAGCTTCTCCGTCATTAGATGTGATGACAATAATCTTCATTTCGTTTAATTTTCCAAGTTGCTCCAACTCTTTTAAAATGGCAATGCCATCATACTCTGGCATTGCTAAATCGAGCAGTAGTAAGTCATAATCATTTTGTTGGAGTTTTGTCAAAGCCTTTATACTTTCAGTTTCACATTCTAATTCAATGCGCTCGTTGCACTGACCTATCCATGAGCTAATAAAGCCTAAAGTAATTCTTGAATCATCAACTGCCAGCGCTCTGATCACATAGACACCCCCATATGATTCATTACGAGCACAAACACCTCGTTTTCATTTTTTTCATACTGAAACAACTCGCAATTATACTGTTTTAATAGTGGTTGTAAACACATATTCCAGTGTTGAATAATACTATGAACCGTCTTATTTTCAGTACTAGGCACTACAATTTGCAAACTTGTTTTTCGAGTATCGTAGCTTATGCATACTTCTTTAAGTTGTATTTTTTTATCCAGAAGCGCTTCCATTATTATTAAGTCCTTACTATATTTTAACTGGATAAATTTTAGCAACCTTAATGGCAACAGAACTTTTGAATCTTTTCCTTTTAAACGTTCTTCATTTTTTACTAAACATAAGCTCGTGTTAAATTCAGAATTCATACCTATCATTGCTTTTTCAACTTCTACTATCAGTTTATCTACAGCAATCCAAGTAGACTCAATCCCATAACTATCCACACAAAACCTATTAAACTCATGAATCCAGCTGACTAAGCTTAGTTTTACATCCATGCCATGGGTCAAAAGCATTACGTTTTTAACCAAACTCTCTGTACTGCTCATTATTTTATTAAAATATTCTTTTTCTTCACGTTTCTCATTTTTTAAGAAAGCAATTTTATCATCTGAAGTTTTGAGCATTTTCTGATAGATATCATTTTTCTTTTCTAATGTTACATTGAACTGCTTGTAAGCTTTTACCATTCTGTATTGTTCAATCGCACCTAGTAGTATTGGTATAAATTCACTATCCATATCCCAAGGTTTTGGAATGTACTTATACACATCTACTGAATTTATTGTCGCTAAAATCTGTGGCAACTGATTATAGCCCGATAGTACTATTTTTACTACATCTGGATGTTTGCTAGATACTTTTTTTAATAGTTCAAAGCCGTTCATCCCTGGCATTCTCATGTCTGTAACGATAACCCATATTTCGTTTTGATCTAATATATCTAATGCCTCATCGCCACTTGTCACAAAATACTTAATGAAATTTTCATCGATTAGACCACGCTTCAATGAACTTAAAATATTGGGTTCATCGTCTACAAATAGAACTCTAACCTGTTCTTCCATATTATTCGGCATAAAAACACCCCCTAGTTAATACTTTCATTTGGTAAGTAAATTGTAAAATCCGTACCTTTTTGCTCTTCAGAAGAAACAGTTAATTCTCCATTATGGAGATTCTCAATAATCTCCTTGGAAATCGATAATCCCAGTCCTGAACCTACGCCTTCGGCTTTCGTCGTATAGAAAGACTCAAAAATTCTACTCATGGTTTGTGCATCCATACCACAGCCATTGTCTGAAACTTTTATTAGAATGCCATTGTCTGTGTTTTGTGTGCTCACTTTAATTTCACCCATATTTTTATCGAATTTTTTTGTGATGGCATGATTGGCATTAAGAATTAAATTAAGAAGAACTTGTTGAAGTTTTGATTTGTTGATTGGAACCAAATTCAGGCCTTCAAATAACTCCAATTTAACTACTGCTGAGTACTTGATTTCGTTGTATGCAACATTTATGACTTTTGGAATTATATCGTTAATCTGCATAACTTGAAATTCACTATTCCCTGAATGTATAAAGCTCTTCAAATCTCCTACAATATTCTTGATTTGCGACAAACCTTCTTGGTAGCTCTCAACAATATCAAAAATTTCATCGTAAAATGCTTCTCCTTGTATGTTTTTAGAATTCTTTAGCTTCATCAAATAATTTGTATTGGTTAACATATAACTAAGAGGATTGTTAATTTCATGTGCTATGCCAGCAGCTAAATGACCAATAGCAGCTAGTCTATCTTGCTCAGCAAATTTCTTCTTTAATTCATCCATCTCTCTTTGATATTCTTGATTTTCAGCTTCATCTCTTAGACTCAGCAATATTTTAGGCGTATCAAAATCATTTTCCATTATTACTTCCCTATAACAGCTTAATGAAATGATATTCTCACCGTAAATACGACACGTCCCCGTCCATACGTCATCCTGATCATCAAATTTCATTTGCAGCGTATTGTCGTCGTTCACAAATTCAATGTCAAGTTCGTTGATGTTGTCAAACGGCTTTTGGATCAAATCCTTAATTTGATGATTAGCATACAGAACATCGCCAGATCCATCTATCAGCAAATACATTTGCTCAGATTGATCCAATACGTGGTATAAGCGCTTAATTTCATACTCAGCGTTTTTTCGATCTGTAATATCATCAATAATAGAAATAATTCTTGTAATATTATTGTGATCATCATAAATTGGCTGACTATACCATCTGCACAAATGTGTATTACCTATACCGTCAAAGACCGTAGCCTCCATGACTGTTTCTTTTGAAAGCATTACTTTGTCAGTGTAATTTCTTAATAGTTCTAACCCTTCCTTGTTGAATAATTGACCTATGCTAATTAGATTCTCGTGAAGTTTTAGATTAAATAATTTTTCAGCTTCCAAATTCCAATCCATAATACGATAGTTTAAATTCCAGACCAAAATTGGCAATGGTGAAAATTGAAATACGCGTTTGTAAGAAGCTCTTTTTTCAACAATATGCTTCATAGCACTATCCAACTGACTAATATTTTCAAAATAAAGCAGTTGCGTTCGTGCGACCGTCTTATTAACACTATTAAACTGTGAAGTCATTAACAGTTTTAAAGCACTCCCATCTACCAGTTTCAAACTTATAACTTCCTCTAATAAATCCTCGTATAGAAATTGCTCACTGCTATTATTGGTTGCCGTTAAATGCAAATCATTTTTATCTTCAATTATCAGCCACTCGCTAATATGAGTTCCAATCATGATATCGCTCATGCCACCGGCCCACTGGTTCATTATTTTATTAATATCTAAAATAATGCCAAAGCTATCTATTTCAATTAGTCCTAATTCTAGACCCGTTAACTTATACTCATCCAGTTGAGTGCGTTCTCCAGTTTCTAAGTCATTACTAAGTTTCTTTTGATCTTCTAAACTCAATAATATCTCGTATCTTTTATTAATTACTGTTTTTAGCAACTCAATCGGCATAGGCTTTTCAAAATAATAGCCTTGAACCAATCTGCATTCCTGACCTATTAAGTAGAGCAACTGGTTATAATTCTCTATGCCTTCAGATATAATTGCAATATTCATACGTTTTGCAAGGGCAATTACACCTGACACTAATAGCGCATGTGATAAAGACTTATGTATATTGTCAAAAAAGGCTTTGTCAATTTTAATAAACTGTACATCTAAATCACTTAACCTAGTCAGTGAGGAATACTCTGTCCCGAAGTCATCAATTGCAATATTGATGCCCATTGTTCTCAACCATTTTAGATTTTCTCTTACCATAGTAATTTTATCGAATTTCTGCGATTCAACTACTTCAAATATGAGATATTCGTGCGGAATATTGTATTTATTAATAAGCAATGAAACATTTTGAATAAAATTGTTGTGTGTTAGCTGAACAGGAGAAATATTCACACTTAAAAGCAATTGATTTTCTTCATTGGATAAAAGAAGCGCATAATCAGACAACGCCTTCTCTAACACAAAATAGCCTACTTCATGAATCATTTCACTGTCTTCCAATAACTCAATAAACTCTTTAGGTTGTACTTTTCCCATTGTTCTACTTTCCCATCTAATTAAAGCTTCTACTCCAATAATTTTGCGTTCTAAAATGTCTATAATAGGTTGATAAACCAGACAAAATTCGTTGTTCGCTAGGGCATGTTTAAGTTCTTGACTAAACATAAATTTATGCTCAATAATTTTTTGAGTTCTTCATTTAATAGAATAATTCCCTTCTGCCTGCTGATTTTAATATATTCTAGAGTCTTCTGAATCTCATTCAAATGAATGCTGACCGGTTTGATATCACTCAAACTTGAAATGACACTAATGTCTGGAAGTCCTAATTCTTCCTCATACTCAATTTTCTGACGCAAGCATTCATAAAGGCCGTCAATTGCCTTAATGTGGCTGTCACAGTCAGTAAACTCATCGTTACAAAAAAACAGTAGCACTTCTGAGTTGTATTCATAGATTTCTTTATGACAGTGCACTTTAAGACGATTAATGATTTCTTGTAAATAGACTTTTCCAATTCGCTCACCCAGTGCTGTTTTAACATAATCTATGTCATTTAGGCGAATCGCAACCACCGTATCATATTCGACATCAGACATATTGTTCTCCAAATACGCACGATTAAATAAACCCGTTTCTTTGGATAAATAGGCTAATTCAAAGAGTCTATTTTCGTATGCCATCTTTTCCGACAAATCACTGGCTACAGAGATATAATAGTCATCTAAAAAAGGACCTGCTTTAATGTGTACAATACTTTGCATCACTTTAATTAATTCACCGTTCTTTTTCTTATTATAAAATTCACCTTTCCATTTGTTATTTAAACCAAGTTCACACCACATCGCTTGATAAAAATCTCGCGTATGCTTGTCTGATTTCACAATGTTTGGTGTTTTGCCTATTAATTCCTCACGTGTGTACCCATAATATTTCACATACTCATCATTCACCCAAATTATTTTCAGATTCTTGTCTGCTACAAGCATTGCTTCCACGGCATTTTTGTAAACTTCTTCAAAAATGTTGATTTTTTTTGATGATTCCACACGTTCTTCAACACTTCTGATATTAATAAGTATCCATATGGAGTCACCCATTTTAATTCTCTTTTTAGAAATATCTGCAATAAAAGGTTTTTCAATATAACTCAGTTGAAGGTCTAACAAGAATTCATCATTTGACATCATCCATTTTTTAAAGTTGCTGTGCGTCATATCGAACAGTAACTCAGGAACTTCTATCAGTTCATCAAGTTTTTTCCCAAATTTATTTTCTGCTGCTCTATTAGCATTGGCAATGAAAAATCTATTTTTTTCATCATCTTCTTGAAGAATCAAAAAAATATCGGGATTGTCCAAAAACAACTCAAAAAATTCATTTTTCTCATTGCGTTCATACCGAACTTTTACACTCATTTCATTTACGAAGTATAAATCAAAAAATATTATGTAGGAAACTATCAACAGTACATTCCCAGTGGCGTACTGAATTGAAAAGAGTGGTGCAAGTATATAACTGAATAAACCTAATAATTGAAACAATATAATCAAAAATATTTTTTTTATATGCAAATGAGCATTCATTAAATAGCTAATGACAATTAAATTTATAAATTCAATTGGAATAATAATAAATATGAGTAAATCATTTCCCCACATCCAATAGTGGTCTTCTAATCCATTGATTTGTAACATAAGTGGGAAGGCAAATAATAATAATACTGCAGATATTGTATTAACCGTTTTGATAACCCCTTGGGCATACCGATGCTTTTGGTGAGGAATCTTTAATTCATAATGATGACTCCATGTATTTCGTATTGCTATAATAAAAGCTAAGTTTACCAAGTTATTTGTAAGCGCATACAAATTACAATCATTCATATGAAACAAATGTAAAAACTGATAAAAAGCAAAGACACCTAGCCAAATAATAGACTGCATTCTACTACTATAATCATTTCTACTTATGAATTTGATGCTATTATAAAAAATTACAAATACAATCGTAGAAAAAATACCATCTACCAATAATTCTGTAGATAAAAATGCCGTTTTGATTAGTATCACATCCATAATAGTTAAAATAATGAAAATTGCCGAAAACAACCTATATATTTTAATGTTCAATCGAACCACTCCTTATAATTTTTTTATTTAGAAGTATTGTTAATTTTTTTACCTTATTTTAAAGATAGTTACCCTTTATTTGTTTATTCTTCACATTTATACTTTTGTCAAAAAAAAAAAAAGAACATCCTGCAAAATGCCAGATGCTCTTATGGTTACTCTATTAATTTAACAGCATTAAATGCTTGCTGCCTTAAGCTTTGATTTGAATGTCTACGTGAGATACTGCACGGCTCAAGATAGTACGTTGTACTTCTTGGATGAAACCCGTCATTGTAACGCCTGCAAATTCTACTGATACGGCTGCTTTGTCTCCAAGTGTTTCAATAACTTTTGTAAGCGCGGCTTCGTCAAATTTAACGGCTGCAGTTTCAATACCTTTGCCGTAAATAACGCCTGCAACAAAGTTCTCTTCTTGGAAGTTACCTGGTTGTTTTGGTCTTGCTGCTGCTACTAAAATATTTTGTTCCATGATGTTGCTCCTTGAGCTTATGCTCCTTGACTCGTATGAAGTCTAAAGAGGCATGTGAAACCCTAATTAGGTTCTGGCGAGCAGTGAAATACATGACATAAGCCACTCAACGTGCTAGCTCATAGGCTTCTAATTTCAATAGATTCCACTGAAATTGTCACAATTACTCAGCGTCCACTAAAAGACATGTAACCATTATATCATAAAAGAGGCCCATCACATACACATCCCACGTAATCATAATATTTCAAAATCTAATCCTGATAATAGGGTATAATAAAACAGATAAAAATAAT
>JBGSUZ010000050.1:0-11146 GCA_041753235.1 Acidaminobacteraceae bacterium | reverse complement strand
AGTAGTCCTGCTATAGTCGTCATTTTCATTTGCTCTTTTCTGTCCGTATAGCCTTTTTCTAAAAGTGAGCTTAAAATAATACCACCCATAACGATTGAGCCAAGCGTATCCATCGTTTGGTAACCGTCTAAGAAGCCTTTAGAGAATGGATTTGGCAGTGCGGTTGCTGCGGTTGCGCCCATTGGATGGGCAACGCCATTATAAATAATTAAACCAATGACCATCAGTAAAATCGGTGTCAATATTTTACCTACCTTATCAATAATGCCCGATGGCTTGATGACAAAGAAGAGGGTTACTGAAAAATAAATAATTGAAACATAGAGTGGGTTAATATCTGCCATCGGCTTAATGCCTATTTCATAAACAGTTGCTGCAGTTCTTGGTATTGCTAGTAATGGGCCTATTGCCAATATAACAATTGTGCCTAAAATTACTGAAAACTTTGGGCTGACCTTATTAGCCAAATCGCTAATTGTGCCACCCGCTTTGGAAACGGCTAAAACACCTAAGACTGGCAGACCAATACCTGTCACTAGGAAACCAAGCAGGCTTAACAACCACTGATTACCCGATGCTAACCCTATAGCTGGTGGAAAAATGAGATTGCCTGCACCAAAGAACATGGCGAAGAGTGCTGCACCAATAACAATTGCATCCTTTTGCGTTTTTTTCATATGTACCCCCCTATAATCTACTCTATTTTGAGTGTCATCTGATTTAACAGAGTTATCAGATTATAGTGCAACTGTCGTGCCAACTTTCATCAGAAGTAATATTTTTATTTAAATGTTTTCTAATAACCTCCAAAGCCCCATTTTGTAATCTTTCTGATTTGTCTATTTTTTCACATAAATAATTGTTCTATTGTTCTTTTATTCACAATCAAAAAGTGAGAAATAAATTTCCCACTCGCATAGGAAATTTATTTCTCACTTTATTTATTATTAGCACGTATAAGCTACTCATCTAATCCAAGCGCTTTGATTTTATTAAACAGCTGTCTTCTGGTTATGCCAAGCATTTCTGAAGTAGCTGTCATATTGTATTGGTTTTTTTCAAGTATACTGCTGATATAGTTTTTCTCTACTGCAGCACGGAAATCTCTTAGCGTCAGTACATCTGCTTCTACTTCCCTATCTGAAATTTGCAGTTCATGGCTTGAGTAGCCAAATAAATCTTGGCTGGTTATAATGCCATTTTCGCTAAAAACAACTAAACGCTCAACGATGTTTTTAAGTTCTCTCACATTACCGGGGAAATCGTATTGTTCAAGGTAAGCCCAAACCTCAGGTTCAATGGTATGGATTGTCTTGCCCATAGACTCTCCCGCCTGCTTAACGAAGTGCTGAACTAGTTTAGGCAAGTCCTCTTTTCTTTTTCGCAGTGGCGGTATTTCCAAAACGATGGTACTGATGCGGTAATAAAAATCTTCTCTAAAAAGACCCTTTTCAATTAACGCACCCATGTCCTTATTGGTTGCAGTAATTAGCCTAAAGTCTGTCTTTATGGTGTCATTGCTCCCAAGACGCTCTATTTCCTTATTTTCTATGACTCTGAGCAGTTTGACCTGAGTCGTCAAAGAAATGTCCGCTACCTCATCTAAAAACAAAGTCCCTTCATGAGCCGTTTCAAAGCGACCTACACGTTCCGTGAGCGCACCCGTGAAGGCGCCTTTGCTATGTCCAAAAAGCTCTGATTCTAGCACTTGGTCAGACAAAGACTGGCAATTGACTGCCACAAAAGGGCCCTGACAACGCGGACTGACTTCATGAATATATTGAGCCAGTACGTCTTTGCCAACGCCTGACTCACCTAAAAGCAATATGTTGACGGGTGACATGGCGGCTTTTCTCGCTAAGGAAACCATTTTGGCAAACTGTTCATTTTGGGACTGTACTAGCTCCGAAACTGGCCCGTCTTCATTGTTTAGGGTCCGTGCCGTTAGTTTTGAACTTGCCACACCTTGCGCTTCAAAGACTGCGGAGACCTCAGTCAGTAATTCAGAAGGGTTATTACCCTTAACATAATATCCCGCCGCGCCTTCTTTCATTGCCGCAACAGCGTTTGGAATGGTTGCATACGCTGTCATAAGAATGACGGCAGTGGGTAGTCCCTCTATTGTTTGTGCGTTATTGACGACTTCACTGAGCAAAGCCATTCCATTCATACCAGGCATCATTAGGTCTGTAATGACAAGGTGATAAGCCTTCCACTTGAGTTTTTGCAGTGCCTCATCTCCAGAGCTAACCGTTTGGACACTATAGCCTTCATAGCTTAAAATCTGTTCAATGCCCTCTGCAAATAGTAGTTCATCATCGACAACCAATATTTGAAATGCTTCCTTCTCCATAATGCCTCCTTAAGCCTCATGACCCTGCTGTTCATTTGGCAGCAACACCACAAAGGTACTTCCTTGGTTTGGTGTACTCTCTACTGAAATCTGAGCACCCATCTTTTGAATTTCATTATACACAATGTAAAGCCCTAGGCCAGTCCCCTTTCCCGGGTCTTTTGTCGTAAAAAATGGGTCAAACAGCAGGGCTACGGTTTCTTCTGTCATGCCCATACCTGTGTCAGCCACTTCAATACGAACAGAATCAACCTCCGGTTCCTTCATGAGTTTTACACTTAACAAACCACCTTCTGGCATTGCATCCACTGCATTAGCAAACAAATTAAGCATAACGTGTTTTAATGATTCTAAGTAGACCTGTGCAGTTATAGACTTATCTCCCAGTAACTCGAATGTAATGGCTTGAGACTGCCAAGCCTTTGAGTTAAGTTTCCAAAGGTCTTCAATAAACGCTGACAATTCAATTGTACTAATTCGATCATCTGAAATACGAGAAAAGTTCAACAGATTGTCTATAATGCGGTTCGCTCTGTCTACAGAGTGCTCTATCTGTTCTATTTGCCGCTCCGAATGTCCTCTTCTTAAAATAAAGGCAGCATTTCTTATAATGCCTAAGGGCGTTCTTATTTCATGGGCAATGCCTGCGGCTAATTGACCTACTGCTGCCATTTTCTTCGCTTGGAGCATGCGCCGCTCTGCCAGTTTGTATTCATCAAAAGCCTTCTCCAGTGCTTCATGGCTCTGTTGAAGTGCTTCTGTTTGCCGCTTTACTTCTCGTTTTAGCTGCCAATTCCAGTAATAGAGTGCAAAAGCCGCAAACGCCCCCACAAAAACTACAAATTCAATTAACAGCAAATATTTTTCCGTGTTTCGGTTTTTAGTAATAAGTGGTCTGCCCGCAAACCATTTTTCATAAATCCGATCCATGGTACTTTTCTTATTCAGTCTATAAATAGCCTTATTGAGAATGCCAAGCAGCTGTGCATTCTCCTTGTCAACGCCTAGGAAAGCCTCACGTTCATATAAATAGCTGTCTAAGAGCACATAATCTACACCCAGATTCTCATGAGCGAGAAAGTAGCTAATGACGGATTCATCGCCTAGGACGGCTTCTACTTGTTTATTTTCAAGCGCTTTAATAGCAGAGCGCAGGTCTTGGGTAGGCAGTGTGTCCACCTGTTTGAATGTACTCTGGAGGTATTCAAACACAAAGTCCCCTTGTACGGCGGCAATCTTCTTGCCTTCTAAGTCCGCTCGGTCTGTAATTAAATTAGCGCCTCTTTTAACCAAAATAGCACCACGCTGATAATAAATAGGTTCGCTAAATAAAAATCGCTTGGAACGCTCCTTCGAGGCGTACATGTCACACATATCCGTTTCACCGCTGTTAATGGCATTTAGCGCATCGTTCCAGACCATGGGTTTCGTTTGGATGTTGACCCCCAGCTCCATGGACAGTGCCGCTATATAATCTACGACCAAGCCCTCGTACTGACCCGTCTCAGCATTTACATAATGTAGCGGTGGCGAATTTTGGTCAGAACCAAAAATCAAATCGCCATGTGACTTGATATAGGCTTTTTCTTCACTCGTAAGCCATGATTCTTCCATGAAAAAATTAAGGAGACTCATATTGTATTCCAGCTGATAAAAGCTGTTGGCAAAGAACAGGAGTGCCCCTGCAATTGCCAGTCCTAATAGCCACTTCCTTTTCATAGCTATTTCATATAGTTAGCCAAATTGGCTTTTGTTGTGATTAGGTCGTAGTCACCCTTTTGTGCATAAGGAGAGCCTACACCACTGCCCATCAAGTACTGGGGAATTGTGGCTGTTACGGGCACGACTAATTGATTGTCTATTATTTCATTGCCTACGCAGGAAAGAATACCTAAGGCTGCGTTATGCGCCTCTATTTCATTTTTCACGCTCACACCCGGTTCTACATGATCGCCAACCCATCCAAAAGCAGGATCTCCAACATGTACATTGTATGTAATGCCACCAGTTGCAGGTAGTATAAAAGGTTGCCCTTCTGTTGTCACTCTGTATCCACCAAAGGATGGATGTTGAATTTTACCTTGAACAGATTGCTTTACTAGCTTTGTTTTATTGGTTTTCATATGTAAACCTCCTTAATGAGCATGACCTTATGAACGAAAGGCCATTAACTTTAGTGTCATAAAGATTATATCACTTCTCATTTCTAAGACATAAAAAAAGTAGGCAATTGCCTACTTTTATAAAGCTTGTTATTTACGACATTTTTTTATTCATGCATAAAATTTATTAGAAAAACGGACTGTATATAGCCGTTAGTTTTTGATTCAAACTGCTTAACAAGCCTATAGAATCTTCAAAGGCATCGCTGTCAATAGGGTTCAGTAATTTAAGATTCCCTTCATAATAAACCGGCCAACCCACCTGTTTGAGATGTTCCGGACGCACTAAGTTCCGAGGCATTTTAAGGTCTAAAATGGCACTTTCTTTTAATATGTGATAGACAAATTCTGAACAGAGGAATCTGTCTTCGTAAGAAATAGATTTTTTCTGGAAGCTATGTAATAGTCCCATATAATTGTACTTATACTTCTCTTTTTCGTCGACAAAGGCTTCTAACAGCGTTTTTGCCTTATAGTACTGAGTTGGCGTTACTGCAATTTCAAAAACTTTGCACGGCAACTCTTTTTGCAGGCCAAATAGACCAGAGTGAAGCTCTTCGCGTTTGAAGTGACCGAGCAAAGGATTGCGCGTGTACTTTCTGCCGAAGCTGTACATATGACCTAGCTCACTATCTAAAGTTATGGACGCGTGTGTGTACTCGTCTTGCTTAATAAGTTGAATAGCCCTAGACATGGTCGTATTCGTACGGGTCAATACGACATATATATAAAAGGTTTTCATGTTGTTTCCCACCTGCTTTACTTTCCATTGGCAATAGTATGCCTTATCTTAATATACCTCAGTCAATTGCGTATCACAAGTAAAACGTGCTATATTGAACATAATATAACGACTTCGCCATCATTCATTACTAAAGGAGCTTATTCATGATTATTGAAGGTATTCACCAAATACAGGTTCCACTTCCAAACAATCCACTTAAGTCACTTAACAGCTATCTGATTCTACCAAACAGTTCTGACCCTGAAGGTCGAGCACTTCTTATAGATACAGGCTTTGACCACCCAGAAGCTAGAGCTGCCATTGTTAACGCAATAGAAGCTCTTTCGCTGTCACTGAATCAAGTGGACATTTTAGTAACTCACCTACATTCAGACCACAGCGGTCAAGTCGCTTACCTAAAAACCACTTCTAGCCGATGTTTTGCTTCACGCATAGACGGCCCACTTATTAATGCCATGACTCAGGAATCCTATTGGCAAAACTTTATGAACCTTTACAAAATCATTGGCCTAACAAAAGACGGCATTGACTATCTTGACCACCCAGGTTATAAATTCTGTCCTAAAACGCCAATAGACTTTGTTCTCTTAAACGATGGCGACACCCTCCAATATGGCGATTTTTCGCTTCGCGTCATCGAAGTACCAGGCCATACACCTGGACAAATCATTCTATTTGACGAAGCAAAGAGCCTACTCATTTCTGCTGACCATATACTGGATCAAATAACGCCAAATATTTCGTTCTGGGGCTTTGAACACGGAGACTCCCTTGGCATTTACATAAATAGCTTAGACAAAATTAGGACGTTAAATGCCCGCATTGCCCTGCCTTCACACCGCAATGTCATTACGGACGTTAACGGACGAATCGATGCACTAAAAGCCCATCATGAAGAACGACTCGACGAAGTCTATACTATATTGAAAAAAAATCCAGCGCCAATGAGCCCAAGAGATGTGGCAGCTCAAATGCACTGGAGTGTAAGACAAAACGATTTTGATGCGTTTCCTAGCCCTCAGAAATGGTTTGCCAGTGCTGAGGCCATGGCACATTTAGTCCATCTTGAAGTTCGGGGACTTATTTCTATGACAATGATAAACGGTGAAGCCTATGCTTCAATCCAAGAGATGATGTAACTTACGTCATCTCTTTTTTCCTGATTAGAAACATCTAATTGCGTCCAAGTCCCTTTAAGTCCTTTGGCCTTTGCAGCCATTTCAAAGTGACAAGCAGCTATACCCATATCAACCCGTTGAATCTCATAGCCTAAGCTCGATGCATACCCTTTTGTGTGGCTTAAAATAAGATGCCACTGCTTACCCTCTTTAACAATACGCCAAGGCTGTTTATTAGAAGCCGATGGTGCTTGACGAACCATTTCCAAGACATCTGCATAAGCGCCTGCCTCAACCTTACTTAAAGGCTGTCCTAAACTACCAGATAGACTAAGCGGGCCTTTAAAGAACAGTTCCTCCCAATTTTTTCGCTGGTTTGAACCCGCAATATTGCGAATCATGCCACCAATAAAACCATCCTTCTCCGCGGGGTAACCAAATGGTATAACAATTGGTAGTAGCTCCTCTGATTTAAGGTCAATGACTTCCGCAAATTGACTGCGCTTAAATGTGCCACCCAGCCAGCATGTACCAAGCCCGGCAGCAGCAGCCTCTAAAACCGCCATTTCCATTTGATAACCAAGGGTCTCCATTTGATTAGGGCCCAACTTTGCAGCTGAAAGCATGTAATGTTTTGCACCTTTTATAGTGCCATATGTACCAAGTTTAATGGGTTCTTTTGGGTTTGCTTCTACCGAAACAATTTTATAGCGTACGCCCTCGCCAAAAGGACTTACCGTCTGACTTAATGTATTTTCAAGCATTTCAATTTTTGCTTGCTCTACGGTTTTGGTTTCATACGCACGATTCGACCTACGAACTTTAATACTGTTCTCTATTTGTGTCTCTTTCAAAAAAATCATCTCCCTTAATAAGTTGAACTTTAGTTCAGTTTTCGTTTTTATCATATGCAACTTCTTCTGACCTGTCAACAAGAATTATGAACTTTAGTTCAGTTTTCTTTGACGTCCCCATGTCAAGGTGCTAAACTTAAGTCTGAAAGGTGGTGCCTACATGAATTTACAACTCCCAAAAGCTTGTCGCAAGCTCACTCAAAATAGAAGCATAGAAACTAAAAATGCCATACTTGAAGCAGGTATTCAGTGCTTTTCTGCAAATGGTTATTATAAAGTCAATACTAAAGAGATAGCAAAGGCTGCAGGTATTTCTACTGGTAGTTTTTACGGTTATTATGACGACAAAAAACAGCTGTTCATTGAGTTGGTTCAAATTTATAAAGAAGAACTTTTAAGTGCGCCCACCTGTATAACTATAGATAATGGCGACTGCTCCCTTTATACCCAAGATGAAGTCATTCAGCATTTTGTCAGCCAAAAGCTAAGGGTTGCAGAAAAATACCCCTTGGCTTTTCACCATGAGCTCAATCATATGCGTTTTAGAGACCCAGATATAGAAGCGGTATGCAACTATTATTTAGAAAAAGAAATTGATTTATTCGAAAAGACACTTTCAGAACATGCACTCTGTCTACGTATTAAAAATTATAAAGTTGTTGCAAAAATTATTTATCAAGTCAGCGATAATATTATACAAACCCACCTCACCCATACAGTATTGGACGAAAAAAATCTGCTAATCGAGGCCTATCAACAGCTCCTAAAACGCTATCTTTTTGAATAATTCATTGTCTAACTCGCGTGAATTATATATCAATTTATCTTTACCGTTATTCGCATTGACACTATATATAGACATGATGTAATATTAAAACACAAGATATTGTATAAGAAGAGGTGTTTATCAGAATGATTGCAATAATTAGAAAAAGAGATGGACGGGAAATGCCGTTCAACATTGAGAAAATCGAAAATGCTATTTTTAAGGCTGCGAGCGTTAGTGGCGGCAAAGACCACGAAACCGCTATGGACTTAGCCAATCAAGTTGTCCTTTACCTTGAAAAGACCCTACACAAAGCAGAGCCAACTGTAGAAGACATACAAGATGCAGTAGAAAAGGTTCTCATTGAAACAGGCCACGCTAAAACAGCTAAAGAATACATACTCTACCGTTCAGAACGTACAAGAGTTAGAGAAATGAACACGCGTTTAATGAAGGTTTTTGAAGATTTAACCTTTAAAGACGCCGAATCCAACGACCTTAAACGAGAGAATGCTAACATTGACGGTGATACCGCTATGGGAACCATGCTCAAGTACGGTTCAGAAAGCTCAAAACAATTTTATGAACTATTTGTTTTGAACCCAGCTCATGCCAGCGCCCATAAAGCGTGTGACATGCATATACACGACTTAGATTTCCTCACATTGACAACCACTTGTTGCCAAATTGACATAGACAGACTCTTCAAAAAAGGTTTCAGCACAGGCCATGGTCACTTAAGAGCGCCAAACGATATTCAAAGCTATGCAGCACTTGCATGTATTGCTATTCAGTCCAATCAAAACGACCAGCATGGCGGTCAAAGCATTCCTAACTTCGACTATGGCATGGGGCCTGGTGTGGCAAAGACCTTTATTCGCCTTTACCGTCAAAACCTGTCGCGAGCCCTTGAACTGCTCACTGAACAGTCTGAAGCAGAGGCAGCCGCAACCGCGCTTCTTTTAGAACTTAAGGAAACCTTTAATCTTGAACCAAAATTTGAGCATATGACTGAGTTTCAAGCTAAAGAGGCCCTTGCTATGGAAGCCCTTGGTCTGGACGCTAAGCTTATTGCAAAAATCCAAAGCTTTGCCCTCAAGCGTTCTGAAAGCGAACTTGAGAGAAGTACTTTCCAAGCGATGGAAGCTTTTGTTCACAATCTCAATACCATGCACAGCCGCGCTGGCGCTCAAATTCCATTTAGTTCTATCAACTACGGTACAGACATGAGCCCAGAAGGCCGACTTGTTACTAAGAGTTTGCTTCTTGCAACTGAAGCGGGTCTTGGCAATGGTGAAACACCAATCTTCCCTATCCATATTTTCAGAGTTAAGGAAGGCGTCAACTATAATTCAGAAGATCCAAATTATGATTTGTTCAAACTGGCCTGTCGCGTCAGCGCTAAGCGTCTGTTCCCGAACTTCTCATTCCTTGATGCGCCATTTAATGCTAAATACTATAAACCAGGTCGTCCTGAAACAGAAATCGCTTACATGGGCTGTAGAACGCGTGTAATAGGCAATGTTCATGACCCTGAACGTGAAGTTATATACGGCAGAGGTAACTTGAGCTTCACAACGCTTAATTTGCCGCGCGTTGCGCTTGAAAGTAAGGGCAATGTAGAAACTTTCTATAAGCTTTTGGATGAAAGAACTGAATTGATTGTCGAACAACTATTAGAGCGTTTCGAAATTCAAGCTCGCAAAAAGGTTAAGAACTACCCATTCTTGATGGGACAAGGCGTCTGGATAGACTCAGAGAAACTTGAATTGAACGATGAAGTCCGTGAAGTCATTAAGCACGGTACACTTTCTTTAGGCTTTATTGGTTTAGCTGAGTGCCTTAAGTCGCTTACAGGTGCTCACCACGGTGAGTCTGCTGAGTCACAAGCACTTGGTTTAGAAATTATAGGCAGACTTCGCCAGCGTATGGACGAAGCCAGTGCAAAATACAAACTCAACTTCTCTTTAATTGCTACACCAGCTGAGGGTACAGCAGGCCGCTTTGTCGCCTTTGACAAAACCCGTTTTGGCGTCATCGAAGGGGTCACTGACAGAGAATATTACACCAACAGTTTCCACGTTCCTGTTTACCATCAAACAAAAGCTTTCACTAAAATAAATTTAGAAGCGCCTTACCACGAGCTTACCAATGCGGGTCATATAACCTATATTGAGCTTGATGGTGACCCTTGTGATAATTTAGAAGCATTTGAGAAAATTGTCCGCGCAATGAAAGAAGCTGGCATTGGTTATGGTTCTATTAACCACCCCATTGACAGAGACCCGGTTTGTGGCTTTACTGGCATTATAGGTGAAACCTGTCCTGCTTGTGGTCGTGAAGAAGGCAATGTCAAGTTTGAACGTATCCGCCGCATCACTGGCTATTTAGTCGGTACTGTGGATCGTTTCAACAACGCTAAGCAAGCTGAAGAAAAAGATAGGGTGAAGCATGCCTAATGAACGCTATGCTCGTTAATCACGAAATATTAGCAACAACACTAAGGCTCTCAGGAATTATTGAAGAATCCATCTCCAATGGGCCCGGCCTTAGAATGGTCATTTTCGCGCAGGGCTGTCGACACCATTGTGATGGCTGTCACAACCCTCAGTCCCATGACTTTAACGGTGGGTATTCTGTAACAATTGGTGAACTTTTAGCAATGATTGCAGAAAACCCTCTGCTGGACGGTGTCACATTCAGCGGCGGAGACCCTGTCGAACAGGCATATGAATTTGGTCTTTTGGCACAATTAATTCATACTAAGAACCTTAATATCACAACTTATACAGGCTACACATTTGAGGCTTTAATGCAGCAAAAGATGCATAACACTGCCTTAGCGCGTCTACTGGAATATACGGATTTACTCATAGACGGTCCATTTTTGATAGCGCATCAAAATGGTTTGCTAAAATTCAGAGGTTCAGAAAATCAACGACTGCTAGACATGAGCCAGTCACTTGCACGGGAAATACCCATTGAAGCGGTTGTTTAACAACGTTTCTATTTAAAAAGTAATCAAACATAAAGGTGGTGTTGCAAATCTAAGAAATTAGATTGCAGCACCACCTTTGTTCGCACTTATTGGTCTATCTTGTGTTCATTTGCGGATGTCCGATTGGAGCCTATTAGGGAGGACTTGATT
>JBGSUZ010000049.1:0-2812 GCA_041753235.1 Acidaminobacteraceae bacterium | reverse complement strand
ATGACTAACCTCCATCTACTTACTTAAATTCAATATTGTCAATTCTTTGGATCATTTCGTTATTTTGATAAATGAGCAAATCCGCTGTGCCTTCACCTTGAATGCTGTAATTGCAAGTTCCTTCCGACTTCTGATGAACTTTGTTGTACGCTTCAACTTGATTGCCATTTTGTACAACGACAACACGAACGTTAATTTCGTCTGCATCTACAACTAAATTAACGCGACCACTGTATGTCTTAGCAACAGGCGCCGATGTCCCATTATTTGCACCCGTATTTGAACCCGGTGTTTCAGTAGCAGTCGGATTGGTTGTCGTACCAGTGTTAGTCTCAGTGTTGGTCGTACCAGTATTTTCTGTATTCTTACCCTTGCTTACTACCAAATTCACAGAAATTCCTGCTGACACTTCACTGCCAGCTTCAATACTTTGAATCATGACAATATTTTCTGCAAATTCATCCGAGTAATTATTTGAAATCTTATTAACAGTAAGTTTTAGCGCTTCAAGTTTCTTTTTAGCTGACTCTAAGGTCGTTCCTACCACTTTAGGCATGGTCATCTTTTCAGGATCCTTGCCCTTACTGACAAACAAATCAATAGTGCCACCTTCTCCAATTTCAAGACCTGCAAATGGCGATTGAGAAATAACCGTTCCCTCAGGCAAATCATTTTGTACATATTCAATATTGCCTAATTTTAAACCTTGATTGTCAATCATATACTGTGCTTCAGTCAATAATTTTTGAACTAAGTTAGGTACAGATATCTTTTCAGTGCCTGTACTAATAACCAAAGCTACTATAAAGCCTTCTTTAAGCTTTGTGCCAGGTTCCTGAGACTGACTGACAACTTGATCAACTTCATACGTTTTACTTTCTATCCGTTCACTAATATCGACCTTTAGTCCTAAAGCTTCAACCTTTTCAGTCGCTTCCTTGTAATCGAGTCCTATAACACTTGGCATTTCCACTGATGGTGAAGGTGCCAGCATCTTCTTCGCCATATAGCCAATTCCAAATATTAATAGCACTGAAATAAACGCGAGTCCAATCGTAAGGCCTAACTTTTTCTTATCAGGCTTGAAATCGTCTTGTTTACCTAATTCCTTAGCAGTCTTAAGCTTATTTGGGTTTGTCTGAGGTGCTCGCTTGTTCATATATTGCGTACGCTCAGCAAAAGCTTCATCTAAGGGTTCCATGTCACTTAAATTCGGCATGACCATAGTTGGAGAACCTTCATCGCCACCCTCCATGAAAATCTCTAGATCTGGATTGATCAAGACATCTTCAAGGTCTTCTATCAAATGTATAGCAGACTGATAACGCTTATCTGGAGTCTTTTGAATCGACTTCATAATAATGCTCTCAAGACCATAACTGATATTTTCATTGATAGAACTCGGTAAGATAATTTCATCTTTTAAATGCTTCATTGCTACTGCTACTGGAGAATCTCCATCAAACGGTACGCGCTTCGTCGCTAACTCATATAACAATATGCCCAGAGAATAAAGGTCAGACCGTTCGTCTACATAGCCACCCCTTGCCTGTTCTGGCGAAGCATAGTGTACAGAACCCATCATATCCGTAGTATTGATGATGGTGGATGTCGTTATAGCTCTGGCTATACCAAAGTCAGCTACTTTAACAATGCCTTCTTCAGAAATCAGTATATTATGCGGTTTGATATCCCGATGTATGATATGGTTTTGATGCGCATGATCTAACGCTAAAGCAATTTGCTTCGTAATGCTTATAATTTCTCGATTGCTTAAAAAGCCAGGATAGTCTCGGATATATTTTTTCAGCGTAACGCCATTAATATATTCCATGACAATATAGCGAATTTCCCCATCTGCACCTACGTCGTAGACGTTGACAATTGCCGGGTGAGACAAACTCGCTGCCGCTTTAGACTCCTTGTCAAACTTCTGGATAAATTCATCATCCTCAATGTATTCTGGTCTCAGTATCTTGACCGCTACAAATCGATTCAATAATCTGCACTGCGCCTTATAGACTAATGCCATACCGCCTTCGCCAATTTTCTCGACGATTTCATATCGATTTCCTAAAACCTTCCCTAATAATCTATCCATCTACTTCACCTCTTCATGCCCTTTTATGCTGACAGCCAAGACAGTAATATTGTCATGACCGCCGCGTGATAATGCCAAATCCTTAAGTGAATTCAACGCGTCTTTAAGCGAATTTGATTCCTCAATGTGTTTAGCTATCTCGGAGTCCTCAATTAAGTCGCTCAACCCATCTGAACAGAGCACCAATACTGAAGGTTCTTCAATTTCAATTTCTAAAATATCTGGAACCGCTTTGCATTCTGAACCCAACGCTTTCATAATGACATTGCGTTGTGGGTGGTTTCTTGCTTCTGTTTCTGTGATGCTGCCACTTTTAACAAGTTCTGAAACCAGTGTATGGTCTCGAGTAATTGGCTTAATGCCACTACTATTGATCATATAGGCCCGGCTATCACCAATATGTCCCATATAAAGAATATGCCCATCCCAGTAGGCCATGGTCAAAGTTGTACCCATACCTTCTAAATGCTTGTCTTCTTTAGCTCTTGCATCAATCTCGGCACTAGCGCCTTCAAAGGTTTCACGGATTGCGATCACCGCATCTTCACAAATACCTGTTGGTTTTTTGAAGATTGTCAGCATTTTATCAATTGCCATTTGACTGGCAACTTCTCCGGCATTATGCCCGCCCATGCCATCGGCTATCGCAAAAAGTTGTCCTTGCTCTGTGTCCAAAAAATATGCGTCTTCATTATTTTCTCTGACATTCCC
>JBGSUZ010000048.1:0-8817 GCA_041753235.1 Acidaminobacteraceae bacterium | reverse complement strand
GGTGCACGAGGCCATCTAGGCGGTGTTTCAGAAGCTACTGCTGCTGCCATTAAAATTTTAGATATTTACGGATGCGACTATATTTTCGTTGAAACCGTTGGTGTAGGCCAGTCTGAGATTGATATAGTCAAGACTTGTGATACAACACTCATGGTAACTGTCCCTGGCTTAGGCGATGATATACAGGCCATTAAAGCTGGCGTCCTAGAAATAGGAGACGTATTTGCTGTTAATAAAGCAGATAGAGACGGTGCTCAAAAGACTGCAAGAGAACTTGAAGCTATGCTGGACTTCAATAGCAAACCTTGGAGACCTCCTGTAAAACTTTTAACAGCCGCAACGGGTGATGGCGTCCCAGAGCTATTAGCCGAGATTGAGGCCCATCGAAGATATATGCTAGATTCCTCAGAATTTGAAAACCGTAGAATTTTAAATGCAAAGCTAGAGTTAATTGAACTTGTTAAGCAGAGCATAATGGAAAAGCTCCTAATGCCAAGCGCTAGGCAGCAAACCATAGAAACTTTAGCAAGTCATGTTGCTTTTAGAAAACAGGATCCTTACACTGCAAGTGAAGCGTTGCTGGCAGAACTGATTTAATAATCATAACTTTCTTAGGAGGTACACGGATGAATATCATGAAGGTTGACCATATTGGTATTGCTGTAAAAAATCTTGATGAGACCCTTAAATTTTATACTGAAGTTTTAGGTCTTAAATTAAGTGGTACAGAAGTTGTAGAAGAACAGAAGGTAAAAGTTGCCTTTTTACCAGTTGGCGATACTGAAGTTGAATTACTCGAGTCTACTTCTGACGATGGACCAATTGCTAAATTTATCGAAAAAAATGGCGAAGGTATTCAACATATCGCTTTTAAAGTAGACAATATTGAAGCAGCCATTGAAGAATTAAAGTCTAAAGGTATGGCGATGATAGATCAGCAACCAAGATATGGTGCTGGTGGCGCTAGAATTGCTTTTATGCACCCAAAAAGCACTTCACGGGTACTGGTTGAACTCAGCGAAAGAGCATAGGAGGCCACGTTTCATGTCTATACAAAAAATAAATGAGCTCAAAGCACTAAAAAGTAAAATTGAACTAGGTGGTGGGGTAAAAAGAATCGCTAAACATCATGACAGTGGCAAACTTACTGCGCGTGAACGTCTTAACCTTCTTTTCGACCCAGAAACGTTTGTTGAATTAGATGCTTTTGTAAAACATAGATGTACAAATTTCGGTATGGAAAAAGAAGAAGCACCAGGCGAAGGTGTCATCTGTGGATATGGTCAAGTTGAGGGCAGATTAGTTTATGCCTTTGCTCAAGACTTCACTGTACTTGGCGGTTCTCTTGGCGAAATGCACGCAGCGAAAATTTGCAAAGTCATGGACAATGCCCTTAAATTAGGTGTTCCAGTTGTCGGATTAAATGACTCTGGTGGTGCAAGAATCCAAGAAGCTGTAGATGCATTAGCGGGTTACGGTAAAATTTTCTACAAAAATACCATTGCATCTGGTGTTATTCCGCAAATCACAGCTATCATGGGCCCATGTGCAGGTGGCGCAGTTTACTCGCCAGCACTAACAGATTTTATCTTCATGGTTGAAAATACTTCTCAAATGTTTATCACAGGCCCTCAGGTTATTAAAACTGTAACGGGTGAAGATGTAACTGCTGAAGCACTCGGCGGTGCTGCAACACATAACTCAATTTCAGGTGTTGCACACTACCAATCACCATCAGATGCAGTTTGCATTGAAGAAATCAGAAAACTCCTCAGTTATTTACCATCTAATAACATGGAAACAACTCCAGAAGTCTTCACAGAAGATGATGTAAACCGTCTTATTCCAGAGCTTAACAGCATCATGCCTGACAATTCAAATAAGCCTTATGACATGTACGAACTCATTCGTGCAGTTGTAGACGATGGCGAAATATTCGACTATCAAGCTAACTTTGCTAAAAATATTATCACTTGTTTTGCCCGCGTTAACGGAAAATCTATTGGTATTATTGCCAACCAACCAAGAGTACAAGCAGGTTGCTTAGACATCAATGCCTCAGATAAATCTGCACGTTTTATCAGAACATGTGACGCTTTCAACATTCCACTTGTAAATATTGTTGACGTTCCGGGCTTCTTGCCAGGTGCTAACCAAGAGTATGCAGGGATTATCCGTCACGGCGCTAAAATGCTTTACGCATACAGCGAAGCTACCGTACCAAAAATCTCGCTTATTGTCAGAAAAGCCTATGGCGGTTCTTACCTTGCAATGTGTTCTAAAGACCTTGGTGCAGACTTAGTCCTTGCATGGCCTACAGCTGAAATTGCTGTTATGGGACCTCAAGGTGCTGCTAATATCATCTTTAGAAAAGAAATATCAGATGCTGAAAATCCAGCAGAAATGCGTAAAAAAATGGTTCAGGACTACACAGACGAGTTTGCAACACCTTACAAAGCAGCAGAGCGTGGTTTTGTAGACGATGTCATTGAACCTTCTGAAACGCGCATTCGTTTGATTGACGCCCTTAATATGCTTGAGACTAAGCGTGAAAGCAGACCGCCTAAAAAACATGGCAACGTGCCACTATAGAAAGGTGGAGGACAAATGGATTTTTTCGAGGCATTTAAAGATCCCAATACAATGCACGCTCTCAGCATGAATCAAAAAATGATTTCAGCCCTAATGGTAACCGTCATCGGTATGGGTACTACATTTATAGGACTTGTTGTCATTCAATACATGATTCAGTTGTCATCGGTAATCGTACGTGGTATTGAGACTCAAATTAACAAGCCAGTGACTGTAAATAGCTCTCCAGCAGTTAAACCTGAATCAGTTGAAATTACGCCTATAGAGAGCGCATCTGCCAATAATGGCGATGAAATTACAGAAGAATTGGTAGCTATTATCACAGCAGCCATAGCCGCATCACTAGAAACGCACACGAGCAACATTGTGGTAAGAAATATTCTCAGAGTTAGCCAGCCAGAACCGGCATGGGCAAGCGCTGGACGTTCAGAACAGCTTAACAGCAGATTTTAACAGGGGGATTGAATGATGAGAAAGTTCAACATTACTATAAATGGTAATAACTATGAAGTAGATGTAGAAGAAGTAGGCGGCGCAGTATCAGCTCCAAGACCAGCAGCTCCTGCTGCTAAACCAGCGTCAAAAGTTGCCGCGCCAGCACCTAAGACAGCAGCACCTGCTCCTAAAGCTGCTCCAGTAGCAGTTTCAGAAGGTAGCACAACTGTTCCTTCACCTATGCCAGGCACAATTTTAGACATTCGTGTTAAAGTAGGCGACACAGTTAAAACTGGAGATGTACTGCTAATCCTTGAAGCTATGAAAATGGAAAATGAAATCATGGCACCACAGGCAGGACGCATTGCATCAATCGCTATTGCAAAAGGCGCTTCTGTCAACTCTGGTGAAGTCTTAATCGTCATCGAATAAGCACTCACAAATAGATTTGAAAGGAGAGCCCATAATGGCAGAAGCTATATTTGATTTTCTAAAAAGTACGGGCTTTGCGAATATGACACTCGGTCAGGGCATTATGCTGACAGTTTCGTTTGTATTCCTCTACTTGGCCATTCGACATGAATTTGAGCCCTTATTGTTAATTCCCATTGCCTTCGGCATGCTGTTGGCAAATCTGCCGTTAGCAGGCCTTATGGCAGAGCCGGATGCAGCAAACCCTATCGGTGGTTTGCTCTACTACCTGTATCAAGGTGACCACCTTGGAATATTCCCACCACTCATATTCCTTGGTGTAGGGGCAATGACGGACTTTGGACCACTGATTGCTAATCCAAAGGCATTACTCCTTGGTGCAGCAGCTCAGTTTGGTATCTTCTTTACCTTCATTGGTGCAATTCTCTTAGGCTTTACAGGACAAGAAGCAGCTTCTATCGGTATCATCGGTGGCGCTGACGGCCCTACAGCTATTTTCCTTGCATCAAGACTTGCACCACATCTATTAGGAACCATTGCGGTAGCTGCATATTCTTATATGGCACTTGTGCCAATCATTCAGCCACCAATCATGATGGCGCTTACAACAAAGAAAGAACGTATGGTAAAAATGGAGCAGCTCAGAACAGTTTCTAAACTTGAGCGCATCGTATTTGCCGTTATGGTTACCGTATTTGTTTCAATGCTTGTGCCGCCTGCGGCAGGTCTTATCGGTATGTTGATGCTCGGTAACCTCTTCAGAGAGAGTGGTCTTGTCGCACGACTTGAAGATACGGCTAAAAACGCCATGATGAACATCGTTGTTATCTTCCTTGGTGTAACCGTAGGTGCAACCGCATCTGCCGAAACGTTTATTCGTTTAGATACGCTTAAAATTGTCGTACTTGGTGTTGCTGCATTTTGCGTTGGTACTGCGACAGGTGTATTATTTGGTAAACTCATGTACAAATTATCTGGTGGAAAAGTTAACCCACTCATCGGTTCGGCAGGGGTTTCTGCAGTACCAATGGCAGCCAGAGTATCACAAAAAGTTGGGCAAAAAGAAAACCCTAGCAACTTCTTACTCATGCATGCCATGGGCCCTAACGTTGCAGGTGTTATCGGTTCTGCAGTAGCAGCCGGTGTTATGCTTTCTATGTTCAACCTATAAACAATGACAGAATAAGTTATAACTTGTTATAAAAGAAACATTATTTTTTACGTACTGCATAGGTCTTGCCTTTTCTTTTTCGAGGGCAAGCCTTTTTGATAAAATAAAGAACTGTACTTTTAGGCAGATAAGCATTTGAAATTTAGAGTTAAAAGGTGTAGTATAAGGTCTATATGACCATAATGTTGTAACTGTAATGGATCAACCCTTGAGGTGACATATGAAAATACACGTTTTAGAAGCACTTCAAAACAGTGGCAGTGACTACGTCTCGGGCGAACAACTGTCAGAAACCCTAGGGGTTTCGAGAACAATGATTTGGAAAATAATCAGCCAACTAAGAGCTGAAGGCTACACAATAGAATCCTCATCGAGAAAAGGGTACCGCTTGATAGGTAAGAATGATTTGTTTTCGCAAGCGGCACTAAGCCTTCTATTAAAAGCGGAAGACGGCATCAATCGAGTAGAATACCACGAAACGATAGATTCAACCAATCTTCAAGCAAAGCGCATTGCGCTCAATCCAGAAGAAGATCGCGTGTTGATTGTTGCAGACCAGCAAGAAGCTGGTAGGGGAAGACTGGGAAGAAATTGGCACTCTGAAAAGGGTACAGGCGTATGGATGTCCTTGCTGCTTCGCCCAGACATAGAGCCAGAGGCTTCGTTCAGAATGACTTTAGTAGCAGCAGTAGCGGTAGCGGAAGCAATCTGTGAAGTTACAGGTCTTGAAGCAGGCATTAAATGGCCCAATGACATTGTTGTTGGGGGTAAAAAAATCTGTGGGATTTTATCTGAAATGAGCGCAGAGTGGCAAAAAATAAACTATCTTGTGCTTGGTATTGGTATTAATGCCAATCAAGAGGATTTCCCAGAAGATATTGCCCAGTTGGCAACTTCACTCATGAAAGCTTCTGGTGAAAAAGTCAATCGGCAAGAATTGCTTAAAGCCTGTGTTGAAAGACTGGTTTATTATGAAGCTTCCTTATATAATGAAGAAAGATTAAATCAGCTATTGGAAATTTACCGTAGCAAGTCAGTGACCCTAGGCAAACAAGTAAGAGTCATCGGCAAATCCGAACGGATAGGCCAAGCGCTCGCGATAGACGACCGAGGTGCTTTACAAGTTGACTTTGGCGACGGTGTCGTTGAAAGTGTCAATTATGGCGAAGTCTCCGTCCGCGGACTGGACTACTATGCTTAGTTAGAATGAGAACAACAGTTTTGCACAATATAAATGAAGTAGGTGAAGAAATGCTTTTAGCGTTTGATGTAGGCAACACCAATATCGTACTAGGGGTTTATCAAGAAGATATGTTATTGACCACCTGGCGCATGTCCACAGATAAGAGCAAGTCAGCGGACGAAATCGGAATCTTTGTAGATCAGTTATTCAAATACGAAGGTCTGTCTTTAGCCGATGTAGAAGATGTCATCATTTCCTCAGTTGTACCAACCATCATGTATTCTTTACAACACATGGCAATGAAATATTGTAACAAAGAAGCCATTGTCGTAGGACCCGGTGTTAAAACCGGCATGAACATCAAGTACGATAATCCCAAGCAAGTCGGTGCCGACCGAATTGTTAATGCAGTAGCAGCCATCAAGAAATACGGCGGCCCAATTATCGTAGTGGATTTTGGTACAGCAACAACTTTCTGTGCCATTACAGAAAAACAAGAGTACCTAGGCGGTTCCATTATGCCGGGTATCAAAATTTCCAGCGACGCTCTTTTTGACAAAGCGGCTAAATTGACCCGCGTAGAGCTAGTGAAGCCAGAAACGGTTATTTGCAAAAACACGACAGCCAGCATCCAGTCAGGGGTTATCTATGGCTATGTGGGTTCAGTAGACTATATTGTTAAGCGCATGAAGGCAGAGCTAGGTTGGCCCGATGTAAAAGTTGTTGCAACAGGTGGTCTTGCTTCATTAATAGCGACAGAATCTGAGACCATCGACAGTGTGGATAAATTCCTGACACTGGATGGGCTTAATTGGATTCACCAAATGAATCGAGATAGAAATTAACGGAGGCAAGTAATGAAAATAGGTACAATTCAGTTGGATAGCCCAGTTATTTTGGGGCCAATGGCAGGTGTAACCGATCTGCCTTTCCGACTGATCTGCAGGTCTTTTTATAAAGGCCTTATGGTTACAGAAATGGTCAGCGCCAAGGCGTATACGTTTAATGACAAAAAAACGCATCAAATGATGGCAATAGACGATGCAGAACATCCCGTTGCTATTCAAATGTTTGGATCAGATCCGACTTGCCTGTCAGCGCTTGCTGAATTCCTCAACACCCACCCGACCGACTTAATTGACATCAATATGGGCTGTCCAGCTCCTAAAATCGTAAAAAATGGGGAAGGGTCAGCGCTCATGAAAGATCCTGGTCTGGTCAAAGAGATTCTCGCGGAAGTTGTACGCGTTGCAAAGAAACCCGTCACAGTGAAGTTTCGAAAAGGCTGGGATGATACGTCAGTCAATGCGCTTGAGATAGCGCGGATTGCTGAAGATGCGGGCGTTTCGGCTATCACCGTCCACGGTCGTACACGAGATCAATTTTATAGCGGTAAAGCTGACTGGGATATTATCAGACAAGTCAAATCCAGTGTCAACATACCTGTCATAGGCAATGGGGATGTTTTTTCGTTAGAAGCTGCCATCGCCATGAAGGAACAGACTGGCGTTGACGGCGTCATGATAGCACGAGGCGCTCAGGGCAATCCATGGCTCTTAAGACAGGTCGAAACTTATTGGGAGACGGGTGAAATACTGCCACTGCCATCGGCTGCAGAGAAGATAGCGGTAGCGCTAGAGCACTTTCAACTCATGCGTCAGCACAAAGGAGACCATGTAGGACTTCTTGAAATGCGGAAGCATGCAGCTTGGTATTTGAAGGGTATTCCAAATACAACAAAAATTAAAAATGCCATCAATGTGGAAAAAAGTCCGGAGAAGCTCGTTGAACTGTTGGAATCAGTTGGATAAAAGAGTCTCGATTTTCTTGACAGCCCATGGTATTTAAAATATAATGTTCGCATAAGTTTAAGCACTGGTATTTCAGGTGCTTGTACTTCTATTCTCACATTTTCGCGTTAAAAGGAGTGTAGACCATGAGTTCTAAAGAAGTAATTATGACTGTCGAAGGATTAAAGAAAATCGAAGACGAACTCGAACATCTCAAAACAGTCAGAAGAAAAGAAGTTGCTGAGAAAATTAAGGCTGCTTTGGCCTTTGGAGATATCAGTGAAAACTCAGAGTATGACGAAGCGAAAAATGACCAAGCAGATCTAGAAAAGAGAATCATGAAGCTAGAAGGGCTACTTAGCAATGCAAAGCTCATAGATGAGTCTGAAATTAAGACGGATGAAGTGAGTATTGGTTCAGTTGTCCATGTTAAGGATTTAGAATTTGATGAAATTATGGAATATACCATCGTAGGTGCAACGGAAGCAGACCCTTATGAGAATAAAATCTCAAATGAGTCACCTGTTGGCAGAGCACTTATAGGCAAAAAGGTTGGCGAAGTTATTGAGGTTCAAGTGCCAGACGGTTTTGCGAAGTTTGAAATCGAAAAAATTGGGCGTTAAATTAGCCTAATCAACGCAACAAAACAAATCGGTATAGGGTTTCCTTATGCCGATTTTTTAATATATAGGAGACTAGCGTGAATGAGGAATAATCTTGGATTCTTGGAAGTTGAGTCACCAATCCTTTTGAAGATCCTATCATTATATAGTGTAGGATATTATATTACAGAAGAAATATAAGAATGACAGCTATGCGTATTACGACTTAGGGATGTTGCTCTTTTCTATATTAAGACATGCTCAATAGATAACGACACGGATTAGTTAAACGTACAATAAACTGAAAATTACAACTTTCAAAATTAAGCTTGACGTTGCTATTCCTGAGTGGTAAGATGATGAAGTTCCTTGCAAGAGGGGCAACACAGTAAACATTAAATAAAATTAAATGAAACAAAAACGTTGACAAAGCAACACGGTGATGGTAAGATATACGAGTCGCTAAGAGTTGTAAAGACGACGCAAAACGATCCTTGAAAACTAAACAGTGTATAACCAAAAGCTTAGATTGATACGATGCATTATGCATCACAATTTAAAGTCTTCGTAAAGAAGACAAATGACTTTTTTAAGTCAGTGAGTCGAAACCGA
>JBGSUZ010000047.1:0-5313 GCA_041753235.1 Acidaminobacteraceae bacterium | reverse complement strand
TATAGGGAAGATAGGGATTTCAGAAGCGCTTTTAAATAAACCGGGCAAGTTAGATGAAGATGAGTTTAATATCATGAAAAAGCATACGACTATCGGCTATAGCATTCTATCGGATTCTGAACTGGAACTGATAAGCGAAGCGGCGGAAATTGCGCTCAAACACCATGAAAACTGGGATGGTAGCGGTTATCCAAATGCGCTGAAAGGAGAAGAAATTCCTATAGAGAGCCGCATTGTGGCTTTTGTTGATGTGTTTGATTCACTCAGTCAAAAGCGAATCTACAAGGACGCATGGCCTATTGAGAAAATTTTAGATTATATGAAATCTCAAAGGGGCATCAAATTTGATCCTAAGTTAGTAGATTTATTCTTTGCACATTTAGAAGAATTTAATGAAATTACGAAAAGTCAATTAAGTGAGCAGTCTGATTAATCAGACTGCTTTTTTCAATAATGTTCGGATTTCCTTGGAAAGTGAGTAATTCCAAAGATAGCACTAGATTTTGATTTATGTATATGGTAATATCTTATTAACAACATAGTTTAGTTACTAAATTAAGAGGGGGATAAAATGGAGTTCTACTTTCCATTGAACAAAGAGGATACAAAACGAATCAATAAAATGAATATCCTCAACTTAATTATGAAATTTGAGAAAATTTCTAAATCGGACTTGGCTCGGTATACATCCTTGTCGCCAGCAACGGTAGGTTTTCTTGTTGACGAACTTATAGCAGAACAGCTTGTGGTCGCTCACGGTGTTTCAGAATCTACGGGTGGTCGAAAAGCGACGTTAGTGAGTCTGGATGAGCATCAGGTGGTCATTATTGGCATAGCTATTGCCAAGGGTGGCATTTCCAGCTGTGCATTGACCCTCTCTGGAGACGTGTTATACGAAGATGATATTAGTATTATGCCAGATATGATGATTAGCCGGATACGAGATAATATTGAAAAAATAGTGGACGAGATTATGGATCAGCATTTGTCTCGCAAATGCTTAGGCATAGGTATTTCCTTTGACGGGGAACTCCTAATGAACAATGTTATTCAGACGACTTCAAATGCATTCATCCGAATAGAGCAATACAAGCAGCAGTTTCATGAGAAGTATGGTGTGCCCATTTATGTTGAGACGAGGGTTAACGCCGTTGCTGTGGGTGAAAAACTTTATGGAAGAGCTAAAAATGCAGCTTCTTTTTTTGTTTTGGACATTGCAGACGCTATTTCAGCTGCCTATTATATAGATGGGAAAATAGTTCGTGGTTATAATAAAGGAACTGGCAATGTGGGCCATATTAAAGTTACCAATAAAAGTATCAAATGTCGTTGTGGTAAAACTGGTTGCTTTGATGCGGTTGCCTCGAAACGGGGCATTGAAGAACGGTACTTGTCGAAGCTGGGAGAAGGTTCAGAACCGGAACTCATAAAGCATCTTAATGGCGATTTAACCCAAGTGAATGCCAATATTATTTACGACTATGCGGTTTTAGGGGACAAGTTAAGCTTAAGTATTATTAGAGAAACAGGGCATTATATTGGGACGATTCTCTCTTATATTGTCAATAGCCTCAACCCTGAAATGATTTTAATAACAGGTATGTACAATGCGAATAATATTATGAACAGAGAAATCAATAAAGTACTTAACAAACTTAGCGTTCATAGAAACTTATTGAAGGTTTATGTTGGAGAAGGCGGGCTTTACAAGCATACCCCAGCATTAGGCGCAGCGGCGCTGGTCGTTCAGGACTTAGTCAGTGTTCAAATCAATGCGTAGGTTAAATTTCATTTAGATTCAATTAAAAAGGCTCATGAGAATATTTAAAGATATTCTTTTGAGCCTTTTGTGATGCTTATCAAATGTTTTGCGAACTTACTTAATTGTCATGGTGTCTAGTATGGACTGTAAGGCCTCAGGTTCTCTAGGCCTTAATGCGAGTGGTTCTTTTGAAATGTGAATAAAACTTTCAAGGAAAGTAGGTCTGTTTTCTTGATAGAGTACCCCTATTGGAATACCGTCTGCTTCTCCCCATTTAAGGGACATTTCAAATGCTTTAACTTTGTCTGTAGGGTCGTAATTTTCATCGAGTTTAAAGATGTGCTCCTTGTACCACTTGAGCGTGTTCACTTTATTGAAAGAGGGGCAAGGTTGTAAAATATCTATAAGTGCGTAGCCTTTGTGATTGAGTGCCAACTGTATCATTGCTTTGAGGTGAGCGGGGTCACCAGAAAAGCTGCGAGCGACAAAGGTACAGTTTGCGGCAAGTGCTAAGGTGGTCGGGTTGATTGGAACGACCCGCACACCGTCGGTTTGCAGTGTGGTGGCCTGTCCGAGCGGTGTGGTAGGTGAAGCCTGACCTTTGGTAAGGCCATAAACTTGGTTGTCATGCAGTAAATGCACTAAGTCCAAGTTGCGACGAATGTTGTGAATGAAATGATTGCCACCTTCTGCAAGGGCATCACCATCGCCTGTAGCCACTATGAGTTTTAGGTTTTGATTTGCTACTTGAGCACCCAGAGCCGCTGGTAGGGCGCGACCGTGTAGGCCGTTAAAGCCGTTTGTGTTGACGTAGTGAGGTAACTTAGCCGCTTGACCGATACCCGAAACAATTAGGACTTCATGAGGGTCTAAGTTTTCTGCTTCAAGTGCTGCTTTCAGGGCATTTTGAATGCCGAAGTTGCCACAGCCAGGGCACCAAGTATTTTCTGCTGGTGTGTCGAAACGAGAGAGTGCCATGTTAAATCAACTCCTTATAAGCTTCTGTAATATAGTCTGGGGTAAAGGGGCGACCATCAAATTTTAGAATGCTGTCTTCTATCCAAATGCCCGTTTCGCGTGCAATGAGCTGTGCGAGCTGACCTTGGTAATTGCCTTCAACCGTAAACATAGGAATGTGTTTAGCATGCCATTTGAAAAGTTCTTGTTGTGGCAGCGGGTAAAGGTCACCAAAGGACAAGAGACCTAGGGCGTGACCTTCGGTGTTAAGCTGTCTTACGGCTTCTTTGGCGGCTTCGGTCACTGAACCCCAAACCAGCATGATTCTTTCAGGTGTTTCAGGCCCATTGTATTCAGGTTCAGAAAGTTCTTCCTCAATGAGGCTTAATTTTTCCATACGTCTATGGTTCATATGAACACGATTCTCAGCCGATTCAGTCACATGGCCCTCGGCGTCATGTTCGTGGCTGTCGTTCATGACGATTTGAGTGCTAAGACCCGGGCAGGCGCGATGTTGGATATATGTGTCTGGTTGATGGTGCAGATAATTCTCGTCTGGTTCAGTTGCAAGGTAGCGGTCAATTTTCAAAGCACTAAGGTCAATGGCTGGAATAACTGCAGCGCTGTCTGCTAAATACTGATCAGAAAGTAAAATGACTGGTACTCTATACTTGTCCGCTAAGTTAAACGCTTTAAAGGTTTGGTAGAAGGAATCTTCTACGTTTTTAAAGCTCAATATGATTCTTGGAAATTCTCCTTGGGAAGCATTTAAGACAAAATTTAAGTCCGATTGCTCTGTACGGGTAGCCATACCTGTCGCCGGGCCGGGCCGTTGAACGTCTAAAACAACAAGTGGAACTTCTGCCACAGCTGCAAGACCAACGGCTTCGGTCATTAAACTAAAGCCACCACCGGAAGTGGAGGTCATAGCACGAATGCCAGTAGCGGAGGCGCCAATAACGGCATTAATAGCGGCAATTTCATCTTCTACCTGTTCTACTACGACTTCAAGGGACTTTTCATAGCGGCTTACATAGCTCATAACACTGGTTGAAGGCGCCATGGGGTAAGCGGCATAGAAGGAAATACCAGCGGCAAGTGCGCCAAGGGCGACCGCATGGTTTCCTGACACGGAAAGGCAATTCTTATTGCTACCGGGGCTTAATGAAAAATGATTTATGGAAGCATCAAAAGCGGCTTGAGCCGTCTGTGTATTCTTTTCTTGGAACGCAACGGGCCATTTTGGATTCATCATGGCGGTTAAATCTGCTGGGAGTAACCCGAGTGCTTTGGCAACTGCACCAAGCGCTAACATGGACGCACCTTTAGGATTTTCGGTTTCCGAAAGCAGTTTTGAGAAAGGTAGTTGAACGACTTTATAATCAATGTTAGTAGGAAGTATGTGGGCAGTATCGCAAATTAAAAGGCCACTTGAGCTTAGTCGTGGGCTAACAATGTCCAGTACGTCCTGAGTTAAAGCAAACAGTAACTCTATGGATTCGGGATCAAATTGGATAGGTTGGTCTGAGAGGGTAATTTGTGTAAAGTTGACGCCACCCCGTACCCGAGACATGTAGTCTTTACATGAGTGGAAAAAGTAGCCTTTGGCTGTTAATAATGAAAGTAGTTGGGTTTCTGCGGTATTAATGCCTTGTCCGGCAGCACCGCCAAGAATAAAACTAAGTTGCATTTGAATCACTCCCTTAAGCTAGGATAGTATGTTTGTCTATGGTATCTATAACCATTATAATACAAAATAATCAAAATGAAATAATTATAAATTTAAAATTATTTTAATTGTATTATCATTAGTTTTAGTTTATAATTCAGTTATAAGTGATATAAATGATATGAACACCTACATAAAAACACATTAGGAGGAGAATTATTATGAGAAAAGTATTATTTGGCGGCAACCCTATTACATTAGCAGGTCAAGAAGTTAAGGTTGGAGACAAAGCACCTAACTTTACAGCATTAAACCAAGACTTAACACCGTTTGACTTCTATAAAGAAACTGAAGGCAAAGTGGTTATTATTAGTGCAGTTCCTTCTGTAGACACTGGCGTATGTGAATTCCAAACAACACATTTCAACCAGACTGCAACTGACCTTTCTGGTGAAGTATTTATTGTCACGGTATCAGTTGACCTACCATTTGCACAAAAACGTTTCTGTAGTGCCCACGGCATTGAAAACAGCGCAGTGGTTTCAGATCACAGAGCATTAGACTTTGGTCAAAAATACGGTTTTATTTTAGAAGAAGTTAGACTCCTTGAAAGAGGCGTTGTGATTATTGATAAAGACAGAACGGTTAAATATGTTGAGTACTTAGAAGAAGTGACTAACCACCCGAATTATGATGCGGCGTTAGAAGCTGTAAAAGCTTTGATTTAAGTTATTGTTGTTGTTGTAAACGATTGAAACCCTCGAGCAGATGCTTGGGGGTTTTGTTTTTTTGGTGCGCCCAGCATGGGCGCACTCTAGTCGGTGCAAGTCCGATACGGAGGCTGGTAGTGCCAACCGTTAGCCAAGAGCAAGGGTGTCGTGGGTGACTGCGAATCTGAAGGAAGCTGGAGGCAAAGTGCCGAGCT
>JBGSUZ010000046.1:0-2682 GCA_041753235.1 Acidaminobacteraceae bacterium | reverse complement strand
TCTCAGCTATTAAAGGTGAAGGTATAGACGTTTGGGCTGATTGGATTCGTACAGAAGTAAATAACTGGAGAGCATAGGCAAACTAAAATAATTAAGAGTGTATAAATAAAATTCCTGGGGGGAATTATTAATGACTAACGAGAGAGTGCTTGATCTTGCTAATAAAATAAGCAGAACCAAGCGAGGCACAAAATCAGAAATTGGATTTGACCATCCAGAATATAAAATTCTAGAGCCTGTAGTAACGGACGAAATGGTAGACGTAGGACTATGTTTAGAACTGCGACAACCACAAAGTGCTGAAGAAATTGCCGCAAAATGTGGTAAATCTGTAGAAGAGACGAAGCGTATCTTATGGGACATGTGCTACGCAGGTGTGTGTATTATTGGCGAAAAAGATGGCGTAGACAAGTATTGGCATGAAATTTGGGTTCCGGGGCATATGGAAATGATCGTTAATCACCCAGACAAACCGAGCATCAAAAATTTCATACAAATTGCTGAGGCATTTGATATGTACGGCAAACGCAGAGCGCCTATGGCAGCGGGACTTTTCCCAGTCGGTAAAGGACCAATGCGAATAATTCCTATAGAAAAAGCAATTGAAGGCGAGACTAGAAGAGCATCTTATGAAGAAGTATCTTCATATTTGAACTCTAATACTGTTTTTTCAGTATCAGACTGTTCTTGCCGTACTTCTAGAGAAGCAATGGGCGAAGGTTGTGGTCACTTAAAAGAAGATATGTGTATTCAATTAGGCGATGCAGCTGAGTACTATATTAGAACTAATAGAGCAAGACAAATTACCCGTGAAGAAGCTTTTGAGATTATTAAACGTGCAGAAGAAAATGGCTTAATGCACCAAATGCCAAATACGGATGGACCGGGTAAAACTCATGCCATTTGTAACTGCTGTGGTTGCTCTTGCTTCGCAACAAGAAATGCCAATATGTTCTTAAATAATGACATGGTACGTTCGAACTACGTTTCAAAAGTGGACAAAGATAAATGCGTTGCTTGTGGTGAATGTGTTGAAGTATGTCCAGTAAATGCACTTAAATTAGGTCAAAAACTTTGTACAAAAACTTCAATTGAGATACCTGCGAGAGAAGATTTTCCATCTAATACAGAGTGGGGCCCAGATCGTTGGAACCCAGATTATAGAATTAACAAAGAAAATGTTGTCGAAACAGGAACCAGTCCATGTAAGACAGAATGTCCAGCACATATCTCAGTTCAAGGCTACATTAAACTTGCTTCACAAGGTAGATATGCTGAAGCGCTTGAGCTAATTAAGCACGAGAATCCCTTCCCAGCAGTATGTGGTCGCATCTGTCCTAGAAAATGTGAGTCTGCATGTACTAGAGGCGATATTGACGACGCTGTAGCGATTGATGAAATCAAGAAATTTATTGCAGAGCAAGATTTGAACCTAGCAACTCGTTATGTGCCTAAGAAAAGACATGATTATGGCAAGCAGATTGCTGTCGTTGGCGCAGGCCCTTCTGGTCTTTCTTGTGCCTTCTATTTAGCAATTGATGGTTATAAAGTAACTGTATTCGAGAAACAGCCAGTACTTGGCGGCATGCTGACTTTTGGTATTCCATCGTATAGACTGGAAAAAGAAGTTATTAATGCGGAAATTGATATATTAAAAGAATTAGGCGTTGAATTTAAAACTGGTGTAGAAATAGGTAAGGACTTAAGCCTTAAAGACCTTAGAAGCAAAGGTTTCGAAGCATTCTACTTAGCAATTGGCGCTCAGGCTGGCAGAAAGCTAGGCATTGAAGGCGATGAAGCTGCAGGTGTTGTAACAGGCGTAGACTTCCTTAGAGACGTGAGCCTTAGCAATAACGTGAAACTTCAAGGGGAAACCATTGTAATAGGTGGCGGTAACGTTGCAATTGACGTTGCCAGAACAGCTACAAGAGTTGGGTCTTCAAAAGTTGACATGTTCTGTCTTGAAAGCCGAAAGGAAATGCCAGCACTCGACGAAGAAATTGATGAAGCTGAGGCAGAGGACATCGTCATAAACAATTCATGGGGACCAAAACGTATCCTTCAAGAGAACGGACGCGTTGTTGGTGTTGAGTTTAAAAAATGTGTTTCTGTTTTCGACAAAGATGGTAGATTCAACCCTGTTTTCGATGAAAATGAAGTTAAAGTTGTTAAGGCTAACAACGTTTTAATTTCAGTGGGTCAAGCGATGGAATGGGGCACTATGCTTGAAAATAGCAAAATAGAACTGAATCCTAACAAGACCATTAAAGCGGATGGATTTACACTCCAAACAGCTGAAGCAGACGTATTCGCTGGCGGCGATGCTATGACAGGGCCTAGATTCGCTATTGATGCCATTGCAATGGGTAAAGAAGCAGCTATATCGATTCATAGATACGTTCAGCCGGGTCAGAGTTTAGTCTTTGGTCGCGACAGAAAAGCGTACCATGCATTAGATAAAGAAAATCTTAATTTAGGAAGCTATGACGCTCAGCCTAGAGAGCGCACACTTCATGTAGATGGTAAGAAGTCTAAAGAAACTTTCAAAGATTTACGTACCACCTTTACACTTGAACAAGTTCAGAAAGAAACAGAGCGCTGTCTTGGTTGTGGCGCAACAAAAAATGATGAATATATGTGCCTTGGTTGTGGTGCGTGTACGACTAGATGTAAATTTGAAGC
>JBGSUZ010000045.1:0-19789 GCA_041753235.1 Acidaminobacteraceae bacterium | reverse complement strand
AATCTTTTATTTGAATCCATTGTTGATCAGATATTTCGTATCGTTTTTGTGTCATGACATGCATCTCCAAGTTGTTTTCTTTTATTGTATCTAAGACTTGGTTTATGCACAAACTTTAGTTTTCAGACACGCCCTAGTGATAAGTTTATTTTTATTTGCTCGTCATCACCATCTCCAGCACCTGTTAAGTTATCGCCCATATGTTGTACACTGTTAGAAGGATGGACTAAATTACCAAAGAAAACAAAGTCTTCTCCCTTAGTGACTTTACCTGAATCTGTCAATAAAAAAGCTGCTGTGTCTAAATCAAAACTTCCACCTGTATCAAATTGATTAACATCCCAGCCTAATCCTACTAAGACTTTAGATAAACCAGGATTGTCCTTAGTGATACTTACCTTTTGTCCTTTTTGTAAACTAATTGGCATCTGCTATACCTCCTTATGCTACTTCAATCCCATAATGGGCACAAAGTGCTGCTAATCCACCTTGGAAACCGCTTCCAATTGCATTGAATTTCCACTCTCCACCATTTCTATAGAGTTCACCAACCACTACTGCCGTTTCAATAGAGAAATCTTCCCCTAGGTCATAGCGAATGAGTTCCACGCCTGTAACTTCATCAACAATTCTAATAAAAGCATTTGAAGCCTGTCCGAAATTCTGTCTTCGTGTCTCTGCATCATAAATGGTTACGGTAAATGCTACCCTTTCTATAGTTGCAGGTATTTTGCTCAAATCGATTTGAACCTGCTCATCATCACCATCGCCTTCTCCAGTGAGATTGTCGCCCATATGCTTAACAGATTCACTCGAATGTACTAAGTTGCCATAAAATATGAATTCCTTATCGGATGTACACTTTCCACCTGCACCTACCATAAAAACTGACGCATCTAAATCGAAACTAACTCCAGAATCAAATGAATTGGTGTCCCAGCCTAAGCCTACCATGATATTCTTTAAACCTGGATTACCCTTTGTTAATTCCACTTTTTGTCCTTTTGCTAAACTAATTGGCATATCGATTTCCTCCTCGTTGTATTAGTTTTTTTGATTTGGCACATGATACATTTTATTAAACTCTTGTTTAATCGTTTCTAGTCTTGCCTGATCTTCAACGCGCTGTTTTTTTGCATTTTCTTGAATTTGTTTCGTTTCTTCAATACCGTTAACGATAGTTTTCCAAGTTGTCTCTAGGGTTTCAATTTTTATTGAACTTCCTGAAACTAATCTCGCAGTCATCTTAGATTGTTCTACAGCATTTTGTGCATTTTTGATCAACATTTCGTTAGTCTTCTCATCTAATGCCGCCATTGCATCAGCCTGAATTCTTTGTCTCTTGAGCATGATCGCTTGCGCTAAGGCTTGCTTGAATACTGGCAAGGTTATAATAAATGCTGAATTAATTTTTCTAACGAGATTCATATTACTGAATCCCATAGTCTTAATCATAGGGATGGACTGTATTGCTAAATTTTCAGCAGTTCTTAAATCTTGTACCCTTTGTTCAAGCATCATAAGCGCCTGCTGCAAACTGGTTAACTCAAACTGAATTGAATTGTCCCCAGTATTCGCCAAATCAGTTTCTCGCTGTGCAATATACGCCTCTATCTCTTTACAGCCTTGCTCACCAGCCAAAATAAACTTTACCAGTTCGTGATAGTAGTTCACATTTGCTTCAAACATTTGATCTAACTTACGGTTTGACTGTTTTATCTCAGATTCATACTGCTTAAGTTGAATATAAATTTTGTCAACTTCCTCGCCCATTGTATGATATTTAGCCAGTATTTTATCTAATTGCTTTCTGAGATTTCCAAAGAGTTTACCAAATAAACCTGGATCATCTTTAATTTCTTCTAAGTCAAATTTAGACATAATCTTTGCTAGTGTACTCAACATTTCACTAGAGCCGTCTAGTTGAGACATATTCATGCTATTTAATACCACATCGGATGCTTTGGAAATTTCTTCTGCAACTTCAGAACCAAACGATACGATTGTTTCTAAATCATACACTTGAATGTTGCTTACAATATTGTCTACATCCTTAGAATTGACCAATTCTGTACTCACTTTTTGCCTGTATGCGGCAATATCGTACTGCTCAACCTCTTGTAATTCATTCTGAGTATCTGGTACAGTGTCATTTGTCGGTTGTAACGTTGTCGTTTTGCTAAAGTCTAATCCCATAATCATGTACCTCTCTTAAATATTTTATCACGCCATGTTGGACGTGTATTGGATGACATACTTACCAAATTAGGAACTTGTAAATCATACATATAGGCACCAATTTGATGTTCTTCCATTAATTTTTTATTATAATGTTTCTCGACATTTTGGTATCCAGTCGGTACAAAAAATAAAATGTCAAATCCAACAAGATTCAAGAATGCAGTGAGTATCGAATCCTCCAATGAAATAATACTTTCATCTGTATTAATGTAAATCAACTTCGGATTCTTTTTTGTAAAATCAAATTGTTGGATCAGTCGAATAATTTCTTTCGGCAAATTCAATACGGTGGCGATTATCGTGTATTCCGTTCCGTTTTCAAAAGTACCCTTAATTGTCTTTTGATCTATTAATAATTGTAGTTTATCTAGCATGTAATTTTGGATTTCTTCTCTAAGAAAACCATAAGGATAGCTTTGGTGCGACTTAATCTTAGATTTTTGGACTTTTCCGTTCTTAAAAAAATCAGCGGTAAAAGCCTTCATAGGATTGGCGTCAGTTGGTTTTATAAACGGAACCGTTTTTATAAGAAACGTATCGTCTACAATAAGTTTTTTTATGTCAGACCAATATTGTGCCACACCACTTTCTTTTACGCCGGATAATTTTGCAAATATGACTGGTATATTTACAATGTCGTCTACAGTGCTGAAATTTGGCCTGTATTTGAGTTCTTCATTCCACAGAATGAATATTTCTTCATAAATAGATTGTAGTGTTATCGTGTTGGCTTTTGTATATTGCTGATTTCTGTACATCCCTGAATTTTGATAGATCAACGTATCTAATTCTCGTTCAGCATGATAAGCCGCTGTGCCTATATGTACGTCCGAACTTTCCTGAGGAAATCTATTTACCATAAGTGTATTAGGAAAATTCAACTCATACAATTGGTTGTCTGTTAAAAAGCACTTGGCACTAAAATTAGGGTTTAATATCAAAACATCAATTGGCAATTTAGCTAATAAGCTTAAAAATAAAGCTTCATTTTCATTTTTGCAACCACCCATATAGATAAAGCAACTGATGTCTGGCATTTTCCAGTTTGAAAACAACATTCCTTGATATCGTTTTATCCAACATATCAAGTAAACCGCTTTATTCGTCAGTTTATTCAAATTCATTCCAGCTAACTTTGATTCTGCCAGCATAATATCTAAAAATGATTTAATCATAATTCTCTGAAGTTCTATATTGGCGCTATACTTTAAATTGCTTGATAAATCCACCAACATTTGTTCTTGTTGTGTATACGTTTTTCTATTGATTGCATTGATCTCTTCCATCGATGGTTGCGCTATTTCATTATCTACGATAACAACGTTTCTCTTATCGTTTTTTAACTCTAACTGGAATTGATACAGGTCGTTTTGGTAAGTCAACTTATCCTCAACGCCGTTAACTCTGTAAAAACAATTATAATATAGTTTGGAATCACTGCCTCTACTTGCTATACTTGTCCGAATATCTTCAATGTATTTGCCTTTAATCCATGCATTTGTACAATTTAGCACTTCTGGTTTTTTGCCATACAAACGTTCATTATTCATTGCCGTTTGTATTTCATTTCTGATAAAACCAAGATTAAAGTTCTCAGGAAAATCTTTTTGGTTAGGGAGCGACAAATTATCTGATAAGGTGTTGTTTTTATCTAAACTCAAATAATTCTGATCCCCTGTATACTGCAGTAGTACCACATCACATCCTGCATTGGATAATATTGAAATGAGCATCAATTCATAATGACTGATTTCTCCTTCATATAAAATTTTGGGTATCTTATTATCCCCTAATAGATTAACAATACGTTCAAACTTATAATATAGCCAGCACATAAATTTGATATATGCATTTTTGAGCATGTTTTCATTTTTCCCAACTTTACGCATGTCTTCTAAATTATCATATATCGAAGTCGCTACATTATTTCGCTGATAATCGTTCATGCGTGGTAACCATTTCTTTAAGCTAGAAGTGATAAACCCCATACTCATTTGGAAATCCATACCCATTATTTCATTGTAATATGATAGCTGCTTCTCTTCAGGATTATGTATCTTTCCTTCAATTATTACACCCATCACTCTTGCTGCTTCATAATATTTCAAGATAAATTGACCAATTTCTTCATTAAACCCGCTTATTCTATAAAAATATACGCCTTTATTCTTTCTGTTATTAAGTTCAATGAAAAAATCATTCAGTTCCTGAATTTTCATATGTTCAAACATAGATTTTATTCACCTTTAATATTTATTCATTGAGAACCACTCATTGGTAATTATAACATATTCCCATTTTCATTTCGAGATTCCAATGTTTTTAACGATATTAGTAGGTTATTTTCCTGTAGATAAGCCTAAGCTAATCAACCAATTTTTAAATCCTTTAGGATTTCTCGTCTGTATTAAAACAGTACCTGGGCCTCTAAATTTACATACTAGCATTTCGCCTGACATTAATGAATTCATCCAACCATTTGATGCTTTATCAATAGTGTATTGCATATGATCCGCCCAAGCTACCAAGTGTGCATTGTCTATGACAACTTCTTCACCTGCTTCTAAATTAATTGGATGAATAGAACCAAAACTGCTTAAAAATACGGTTCCCTTACCTTTTACATCCAAGATAAAGAATCCTTCTCCCGAAAACAACCCCTGAGATAAATTCTGCATTTTAGTATCTATTTGAACACCATTTGTAGCTGCTAAAAAACCATCTTTTTGCACTTTCAAACCGTATGAACCATCTAATTCAATGTCTACGATAGAACCTGGGTAGGAATGTCCGAAAATAACTTCTCCCGCTCCACGCGCTGCTGTAATGTATTGGAAGAAAAATTTTTCTCCCGCAAGCATCCGAGTAAGCCCTTTTACGATACCACCTTCAACACCACCAGTAATGTCTACGGTACTGCTCATCGCAATCATTGCATCTGATTCAGCTTTAAGCTGTTCACCTTGTTTAAGTTGATATTTTACAACTGGAAAAGCATCTTTGTATAAGATTTCATAAGACATAAGAAAAATCTCCTCTCATAATTTTATTATTTACATTAGTGTCTTTACTAAATTCAACATTTCTATTGAGCCATCAATTCCAACTATGTCTGTAAACTTAGGATAATTCGTACTGCCATGTGCAGGTACTAGCATTTTTTTAGCAACTTTTGACATGCCAATATCTAGTATCGAGTCCCCCGCAGCAACGATTGGTTCAATTCCTTTTTCCTTCGCTAAGTAGGAAACTGCCGCCTCTTTTGTAATAAAATTCGGCAAACAATAAATTTTTCTTCCTACTAAAAATGTATTCCAACCTAATTTGTTTAATTCAGCTCTTTCAGTTGTCATTAACTCAAAATGAACATCCGCCCTATCATCTACTAAATAGACCAAAAATTCATCGTCTTTTCGCAATTTCGAAACACTAAAGTTACAAGCAACTTTCTCCATAATGCAAAATATTTCACGGTAATGTCCAACGTCTTTCAAACACCGTCTTATATAATCATCCCAAACCGTATCAATCTGACCATTTTCTAAAATCATGCCCCCATTAGCCACAATGGCATGATTGATTTTTATATTTCGAAAATCAATTCTATCATATTGATGTTTTACTCTTGTGGTAACAGGAACAAAGGTGCATTCTTTACTAATGGATTCCAGAATTTCAAGCGAACGTTTTGCCATGTACGTAATGGGCTTACCTTCATAGCATTCCACCAAAAGGGTTTCGGCTTCAGTCAACGCCAACCATTTGGTCGAAAATATCAATGTTTGATCTAAGTCACTTACAAATGCTTTCATTTTTTACTCTCCTTTGAGCGTTCTAATAATACCACAACACTTATACGCTTCAAGGGGATAGTGTTCTACAGGTACATTTTTTTCTTTTGCTAGTTGTAAAATATGCTCTAAATCCTCTGATTGTTCACTAACCAATATAACCTCAGGTAGCCTTCTCAACAAAACTCTTGTTGTTTCACCTATGCCTGGTTTTACAAAGTGAATGTTGTCAATTTGAAAATCTTTTTGAATTTTTTCAACATCCTTAAGACCTTTCCAAGTTGGTATATCTGATTCGTTTATTGTCGTTACTGTTTTAAAAGAATCACCTGAACAGTCTTTAAAATGGCTTTCAACTTGTTCTATAAAATGATTTGAGAAGTCTATTGCTGCTAATTCTTTATAAAATTTAACTCTATGAAAGTCCAATGCACCCACTAAATCTGTTCTATGCACCGTACGGCTTATTAACCCAGAAACGGTTGCATTCAAACAAGCATTTGGAAGTAATAAATCTTCTCTTGTACCAAATAACGGCGTGCAATGGCCTGGATCAGCTATAACCGCCAAATCCGGTTTTAACCCCAAAATTTCACCATGATCTTCTTTATATTGCTTTACAGCATCACTTAACTCGTTTGTGATAGCGCCTTTTCCAGTCCACCCATCTACAAATTGAATTTGCATATTGGGATGATAATGCAAAATGTATTTCATTGCGTTTTCATCTATGCCTTTGCCACGTATGATAGAGATACTGTAATGAGGAATATCTAGGTCGTGATATTGTTGATAATATCGCTTCATTAATATGCCCGCAGGCGTTCCCGCTCTTGCTAGTGAAACCAATACTAATTTTTCACCACGCGCTTTTAATACCTTTTCACAAAGTATGCCAACGGCTTCTGCTATCGTTTTTGAAAAAACAGGTGTTAGCCGATGATACATTTCCATATAGGCGTCTGATGGTTTATGTTCAACTGGCAGCATTTCAGAATAATGTAAACCTGATTGTATTTTAGCTTCTCTAGTCCCGTTATCTTCTTCTGCAACTTCTTTCTCAAGGGGCTTCAATAGAAATGTTACATCTTTTTCTGGATAACTTCCCAACGGGATTGGATAGTTAGGAACATCGGTTTCTTTATTTCCCATCTGTATAAAGTAAATATGACTTGTCACTGAGTGCAATGCTTCATTCATTGATTTGATTAAATCTAACCCATTGTCTCGCGTATCTTCCAATACTATAAAAATAGTATCATAGCGTTCTTCATGAAGGTTGTATATATAATTAGCCACTTCAGGATTTTGATAACTTTTAAATTTATGCCCGCTTTGAATTGAATACTGGTTAGAATTTTCTACATAGATGGGACTGCGCGTTGTAGACTTATACTTAATCTCACCTTTAAGTGCGCTGGCAAGTAGAAGCGGGGTAAACATAAATTCCTCTGTTCCTAGCACAAGCGTATTACCATTAACATAGGGTTGGATATTCAATGCAACTCTGTCAATTGCCTGTTTTAACTCTTTATGTGAATCAGCGTTAAGTCCAAACCGTCCTGTTTGAGGTAAATAATGCTTTTCACCACATATAGAGCGATAAGTCACTGCCACACCCATCTCTAAATTTGCATTAATTATTTTAGGAATACATATGGGTACATTCTCTTTTACTTGATCAAATTCCTCTTGAAATAGACTATGGCTTTTTATTGTTTCCAAAGAAAGGTCGCCTTCAATTACTTGCTTAATTTTTCCTTTAACCAAGGCAGTAACATCTATTTCAATTCCATACGCGCTTGCAGTTTCATCGAATTTAGATTGATCTTCTGAATTTCTGAAATCCAATAAACTTAATACAGAAAATTTCATGACACCATATTGTTTATGAACCTCTGTTATAATATTTAATAACGTTTTTCCTGTAGATATTTCATCATCTACCAGTATGATACGCTTCACATCAGAAAACGCCATTGCTTTACATTCATAAACCTTATGCGCTGTCGCATGTGAATGTTCCTCTTCAAAATTGATGATATTGCCATCAAAATTAGCCACTTCTCTTGTCGTGTGATAAAATCCGACGGCATCTTCTAGAACATCAAAAATACTATGTGCAAGTCCTGTAGCTGTTTCGGCAAATCCCAGCACCAAAGAAGGTTCACCAATTTTTTCTGGGTTTCTTATCAGATTTTCTATAGCTGCTGGCGTATCTTTTAGTTGTTCTAACGCTTGTTTAGTCTCTTGGCTTATATATTTACCTGAAGTATTTAACCAATGGTAAGCTAATAAAGCGCCATAATTTAAACACACATTGGGCTTAACGGCTAAATGTTTTCCTAGCACCTTTGAAACAAACAAAAATTTTCTCTTTGCATTGTTCCTTGTAGCCAATGTAAAAAGGGATTCTGTTGGTATTTGATATGGATTTTCACCCATTTCAATCTCTATCTGATAGTGATTACTTACTGAAAAAATCAAGTTTCCACTCCTTTACTTGTTACAAATGGACTTTAATTATTAAGAATCGTAATTAAATATGAAACAAAATCGACATTTTCTTTATAGACACCATAGGATTCTGCTCGCTTTAGTGTTTTTTTAGCCCAAAGTAAATGAGGTTTTATTTCATTCATTTTATTCGCATAAACACTAGAAAGAACGCCGCCTCTAGCAGAATCTTGAACAATTTGACATGAATCCTGATATTCCTCATAACTTACAATGTATTGACCGTTAACATAGGGCATATGACTAGGATGAATAATAGTTTTCCCAATAAAGCCATTTTCTTTATCTAAAATGATTTCCTTAATAAATCCATCTAAGTTTCCTTTTACAATTCGCCTTCTTAGGTCATTTCCTAAATCACCTTGATTTTCATAAAACGGCGTTTCTCTGAGCAATGGTTTCAATAACCGATCACTATGGTTAAAATATTCCCATACAGAACCTGAAATAATGTAACCACTTTCTGATCTTCCAAAATAATTAATGATATCACAGAGACAGTCTCTTATAATCAAAATATCATAATTTGTTACATCTCTCCCTTTTCTAATCCCATATTGAGAACAAAAATCAGTGGTTCCTACTCTCAAATTCACGATCCAATGTCTATAGGGTTTTAAAATACTATCTAACGCTGCAAATGCCTGCCGGCGCTTTTCACTATGAATAAACTCTGTTGTCTCTAATATAGGCATAAAGTAAATTGGCAAGTCTAGCGATTTGTTGTTTTCTGCTTCAATAATCTGAATGTATTTCTTCCCATTTTCTACACCAAATTTTGGAAATGCAAAACCTACAAATAGTTTTTTATACTGTGCTACTCGTGGCATCATTGCTTCTAAATGTGCTGGCGTACGAATTCTTATAAATATCAATGGTAAATCGTCTTCTGACAACTCACTGTTTTTTATCGCACTATCAATATACTCGAAATGCGCCACCAACTTATCCTCAGCAAGATGTAACATATCATCAGCAACAGAATCTTCTAGGCAAATGACCATGCTTTTGAGATGTGGAAATTTTCGACTGACTATTAAAGCGCCTATATCCTCACGAATAGCTGGCATATATAAAGTACCACCCAATGCATGCCCTATCTCTTCCGCGCTATTAAATCGATTAATAGTTGTTGGCTTTTTATGATAGATTTTCTCAATATCTTCTTGAGTAAAACCACTTGCATGGTTCATTTTATGTTCTACCTCCTTCTCTATAGCAATCCGCACAATCGAATACTTCAATTAAATATATAAAATGAGGGCAAGTGTCCAAAATGTCCACGCCCCCATTCGTATTTAATTTAATCTGTATCTTAAGTACTTATCCTAAACTAGATGAGCCAAAATCAATTGTGCATCTTCAAGTCAAAAGCACTATAGAATCTAAACGTTATCTTGTCCAGATTTAGAAACTGCCTTATAAATAACCTTTCTGCACATATCAAATGGAATAATTAGAAGTGCTAATCCTATAACGTAAATCCATTCATTAAGTAACAAAGGTCTTGTTCTTAAAATTTCACTGCCAACATAGGTAATTCCAATTTGAATCAACGCAATTGCGCCCATTACTTTTAGGAACCCAGGATTATGTGTTAAATTATCGAATATATTCACAGAATTTGTTCTTGCGTTAAAGCCATTGAAAATACTTAAGAAAATAAACGTACAGAAGAATCCTGAAAGCAGATAAACTGAATTCTCATCACTTCTAAATAGCCCTTTAATAAATGGACTCTCTAAATAGAATAGCGACACCGCTATAACAAACACGCCGTTAACAAGTATTTGTGACCACATATATTTATTTACAATGACTTCGTCTCTACGCTTTGGTAATTCGTCCATGAATTTTCTAAGTGCAGGTTCTCCACCAAATGCTAGAGCTGCAAGCGTATCCATTACAAGGTTGACCCAAAGCATCTGCGTAACAGACAAGGGATACTCAATACTTAATAATGGTGCAATGAATGAAATACCCACCGCTGAAACGTTTATTGTAAGTTGGAAAATAATAAATTTTCGGATGCTCTTAAATATTGTTCTGCCATATAAAATTGCCTTTGCTATTGATTTAAAATTATCATCAAGGATAATGATATCCCCAGCTTCTTTTGCAACCTCAGTACCACTGCCCATTGCAAATCCTACATCTGCTTGTTTTAGTGCAGGTGAATCATTTACACCATCACCGGTCATACCAACAACCTTGTTCATTTCTTGCGAGAGACGTACCAAGCGACTCTTATCCATTGGGAGTGCACGAGCAATTACGCGAATATCCTGTAATTTTTCTTTTATTTCATCGTCTGACATAGTGTTGAGTTCAAGAGATGTATAAACCAGATGATTTGGAGATGTTAAAAGCCCTGCTTCCTTCGCTATAGCAACTGCAGTTTCTTTTCTATCACCTGTAATCATTACAACCTGCACGCCTGCTTTTTGTACTTCTGCAATTGCTTCAATGGCATCTAATCGAATATCATCTCTAATTCCTAACAAACCTACAAGTGTGAATTCTCCAAAATCTACTTTTTCATCAACAATAGGCTTACTTGTCGTTACCATTGCTAAAAGTCGAATAGATCTTTCAGCAAGTTCATTCATTTTCTTATCTAGTGATGCTATCATAGCAGATGTTAAAGGTGTTTTTTCACCTTTACTATTGTAGTAATACGTGCAATGTGGCAACATTTTTTCAGGGGCACCTTTAAGCAACGTCATGTTATGGTCGCCTGCAATTTGTGTTGCAGAATACTTATCTGCGCTGTTAAACGGAATTAAATCTACTTTATTACAAGCAAACGTATCAATATGCTCTTTCTTCGCAAATTCTAAGAAAGCCCTCTCGGTTGCATTACCACCAATGGCACGCTTAGTGTCTTCATCTGAGCTGAATACAGCCGTTGTATTGCAAAGAATAGATAACGTTGCAATTTTACTAAGTTCAGGGCTTAACTGCCCCATATGCGCATATTCACTATTCTCACCATCGATAAAACTAACAACCTCTAATTGACCTTTTGTAATTGTACCTGTCTTATCTGAAAATAAGATATTTAAGCTACCCGATGTTTCTATACCCACTAGTTTTCTAACCAATACATTATCGTTTAACATTTTCTTCATGTTCATTGAGAGTACTATAGCGATCATCATAGGTAAACCTTCTGGAACTGCAACTACTATTATAATGACTGCTAAAATTAAAGCTTGAATAAAATCATTTAAGATAGTAAGCGGCTGAGATACATAAGGCATAATGAGCGCAATATCAAAACCGTGGTCAATAATAATTTTTTTAACTAAAAATGCGACTGCAATACTTACGCCGCCAATGTAACCAAACTTACTAATTCCATCCGCTAATACGCCAAGTTTTACAGTTAAAGGACTTTCTCTGTCTTCAACTTGCATTTCTTGTGATAGTTTTCCATAAACCGACTCATCACCAACACAAGTAACTTTCATAATACCTTCGCCAGAGCAAACTACCGTTCCTCTGAACACATCGTTTTGATGTAAAAAGTCTATGCTTTCCCAGTTACTCTTATAATCCTCTGCAGCAGCAACTTTTGAAGCTTCTTCAGACTCTCCGTTTAGCGTTGCCTGATCTACCTTGATATGCCCTGAAACCACGTGTCCATCAGCAGGTATTTTATCGCCTGCTTGAAGAACAATATAATCACCAACAACAATATCATCTATAAGTATTTCTTTTAACTCATGGTCTCTGTATACTTTACAAAGGATTTTAGAAGCTTCGCCTTGAAGTTTTTGAAATGTAGACTCATTGCTATACTCCGATAATGTCGCGACAAACGTTGCCAAAACTACCGCAATAGCAATACCTGCTGATTCGTACCAATGGGTTTTTCCAAGTAGTGCAAAAACTAAATTTAATGCTAATGCAACAACTAATACTTTAATGATGGGATCCGCAAACGCTCCTAGGTATTTAGACCAAAAACTCTCTCTTTCTTTTTCTGTTAATTTATTTGTCCCATTTTGTATTCGAGATTCTTCAGCTTGTTGACTGGTTAATCCATACTTAATCATTTGCAATAATTCCTTTCTCTGATAAGAAAATTTTCGTCTAAAAATACACCTGCTCTGTATCCCACTGAGAATGATGTTATGCCCTTATAAATGCAACATACTATCATATAACAATTAATTATTATATTAACACTATTCCAGCATAATAAAAAGCTAAATGATCATAAAGAATTCATTAAGAAATCATTAAACTCTTCAAAATACTACACTTGGGAAATATGATTCACAAACGTCCGATGCCAAGCAACACTATTTTCCTATAAATTGTAAAAATTCATTAGCGGGTTTTCTTCACTATAAAAAATAATTTATAGGGGTCAAATGGTGGTCAAAAACGAAAAAACACTGATTTCTAATTTCTTAGAATCCAGTGTTTTCAATCGTTTCTGGTGCACCCAGAGGGATTCGAACCCCCGACCAAGTGGTTCGAAGCCACCTACTCTATCCGGCTGAGCTATGGATGCATATGTAATTGCTTATTTGCATTGATTATACCACTATCTGACTATATTAAAAAGCCCTAAAAGCTCAAAAAATAAAAATGGTGATCCATCCGCGACTCGAACGCGGGACACCCTGATTAAAAGTCAGATGCTCTACCGACTGAGCTAATGGATCACATTTAAATGGCTGGGGATGCAGGACTCGAACCTGCGAATGACGGAGTCAAAGTCCGTTGCCTTACCGACTTGGCGAATCCCCAAAGGTTTTGGGAAAATAATAAATGGGGCGGCTGATGGGAATCGAACCCACGTATGAAGGAGTCACAGTCCTTTGTCTTAACCGCTTGACGACAACCGCCATGTATTATAGAAAATATGGTGCGTCAGTAGGGATTCGAACCCCAGACCCACGCCTTAGAAGGGCGTTGCTCTATCCAACTGAGCTACTAACGCACATTTTGTTATGGAGCGGGCGAAGGGTATCGAACCCTCGCAGCCGGCTTGGAAGGCCGGAACTCTACCACTGAGCTACGCCCGCAGGTATAAAAAATAAATATGGTCGGGGCGGCAGGATTTGAACCCGCGGCCCTCTGGTCCCAAACCAGATGCGCTACCAAGCTGCGCTACACCCCGAACTGACAAGATTGATTATACATGAACCCCCTAGGGTCGTCAACACTTTTTCTAAACTTTTTTTTTAGAAAATAATAGTTCTGCAATTCGGAATTTTATGTTCAATTTCTATAAGGCCGTAACTAACTTTCTTCCCGCCCTTTGGTCGTGTAACGCTTCCGGGGTTCATAAGAATCAAACCTTCCTTTTCAAGGATTTGCGCAACATGCGTATGTCCAAATAAACAAATGTCTGCCTGAACCTCCAGCCCTTTGTAAAACAAGCGATTTAAATCGTATTTAACGTCAAATAAGTGCCCATGGGACACATATATTGATACCCCCCCTAAATTGAGCAATTGCTCAAGCGGGGCGTGTCTAACAAAATCTACGTTGCCGCAGACCCCTTCGTAAAGGATTGGCGTATTGCCTAGTACCTTCACAATATCTTCGTAATAGTCACCACAGTGAATTGCAAAATCTAAGTGCCCCGCATGATCTACGGCCCGTTTAAGGGCCTCTAGATCACCGTGGCTGTCACTGAAAACACCTATGCGCATCATGAGAACTAGCCTCTTTCTTTTAAAATTTCCTGCAACTTAACAAGTGCATTGGCTCTATGGCTAATGCTGTTCTTTTCATCTGAAGTTAATTCTGCAAACGTCTTTCCCTTTTCAGGTACAACAAATAATGGGTCATACCCAAATCCGTTGCTGCCCTTAAGTTCCTCGCCTATAAGGCCATGTACTTCGCCTCTGGCTACTACATAGTCCTCTGGTGAGAACATGAGGGTAATCACCGTAACGAATTTAGCGCCGCGCTTCTCCATCGGCACACCCTCAAGATTTTTAAGAAGCTTCTCATTGTTAGCCGCGTAATTCTTGTCTTCGCCGCTATAACGTGCCGAGTAAACCCCTGGTTCACCGTTTAAATAGTCTACCATAAGACCGGAATCATCGCCTATAGCTGGCATTTTAGTCGCCTCATAGACTGCTTTCGCTTTAATGAGGGAATTGGCTTCAAACGTATCGCCATCTTCTACAATGTCCATGTCACCAAGGCCAACTTCTTTCATGCTGAGAATTTTATATTCGAGGGTCTTTAAAATTTCATAAATCTCTTCTATTTTGTGAGGATTTGATGATGCTAAAACCACTTCTTTCATGGGTTATGCCTCCTCGATAAGTTGTCTTTGTAATTGCATAAGTTCCTGAATACCCTTCTGTCCTAGACCTAACAAGCTCGTAAGCTCCGTTTGATCAAAAGGTCTCTCTTCTCCAGTGCCTTGTATCTCGATGAATTTTCCAGCACCTGTCATGACAAGGTTCATGTCCACTGCCGCCTTAGAATCCTCTTCATAACATAAATCGAGTATTGGCTGATCATTAACTATGCCCACACTGACAGCTGCCACATAATCGGTAATAGGCGCCTCAGAAAGCATACCAGCCGCTATGAGCTTGTTAAAAGCACACATGAGAGCCACGAAGCTGCCTGTGATAGCCGCAGTTCTAGTGCCGCCATCTGCCTGTATTACGTCACAGTCAATCCATATAGTACGTTCGCCAAGCTTTTCAAGGTTCACTACTGAACGTAGTGCTCTACCAATAAGGCGTTGAATCTCTTGAGAACGTCCATCGATTTTCCCCTTGCTTGAGTCTCTCATTTTACGAGTATTCGTTGACCCCGGAAGCATACCGTATTCTGCAGTTATCCAGCCCTTTCCAGCGCCTTTGAGAAACGGTGGTACCTTCTCTTCAATCATTGCTGTACAAATAACCTTCGTGTTGCCCATTTCGATAAGCACTGAGCCCTGCGGGTGCATAATATAGTCCTTAGTTATTTTAACAGGTCTTAATTGATCTGCTTCTCTTCCATCAAAACGCATCTTTTTCCTCCTTAATCAGAAAACAAAACAGGCGTTGCCGCCTGCTTTTTAGTCATTACACTTCTCTTTAATTATAACATATTCTATTTGATTTTTAACATCATCAGTGCCACGTCGTCCGTAAAGCTGGCGTCACTGTCAGATACTTTATGCTGTAAGTGGAAATAGTATTTGATTTCTTCTAAAAACAGCTCAGGATCCATTTTGATAAGGCTACGGAACTCTTTAGAGAACTTGAATACCTTTTCCCAGTTGACGAAGTCAGATTTTTGTCCAGAACTGAAGAGTCCATCTGTATAAAGGAATAGTGCATCACCTTCTGATAGTGTCACACAGAACTGCTCATAAACAGCAAAGTCAAACATCCCAATAGGGCTACCCGGCTTGTCCAGTTTAATGACTGCATCCTGCGAAGCTTGATATAGCAGAGGATACGGCTGTCCAGCATTACAGTAACACAGGGTATGGTCCTCAATACAACCAATGAAGGCTGTAAAAACAATGAATGAGAACTTATCCTTTAAATCAAAGGTGTCAAAAATCCACTTATTCATGCGCGCCAATACACCACTAGGACGAATATTGCCTTTTTCTACATACATGCGGAACATTACTTTAATCATAGAAGAAGCCATTCCGGCAGCAATACCATGACCAGTTACGTCCGCTATCATGAACCATGTTTTGTCGCCAACCATGACACAATCAAAGAAGTCTCCACCAATTCCTAATGAAGGGTGATATTTGATATGCAAGTCTATCGCCTTCAAATTACCGGTTTTCGGAAGCATGATGTTTTGAAAATCATGAGCATTCTTAAGTTCCACACTAATAACCTGATTCAAGTCATTGATTGTTTTGTTCTGCTCATACATCATCAAGGCGTTCTTTGCTTTTAACGGCAACACGATTTCTCTGTCTTCTTGAGAAAGCGGCTTCATGAAATAATCAATGGCCCCTTCTTCTAACGTATCACGTATACTCTTCTTATCCGTCATAGCTGAGTTTACAATTACTGGGATATGAAGAAATCTCGAATCTGACTTAATCTTTTTGAGCACTTCATGCCCATCCATTTCTGGCATGACTAAGTCAAGCATGATAAGCGATATGTTCTCATAAGACTCTAGGTAATCCAATACCTCAAATCCGGTAGATGCCTCAAGAAATATACTGCCCGGCAGCCAATTAGCGAGTACATCTATAATCAATTTTCGATTCATTTTTACGTCATCTGCGACTATAATTCGATGTACCATAAATAACGCCTCCGGTCACTGCTTCTTTTTAGTCTTCTAAATCAATAAATTCATCCAATTTCATAAGCTTGAACAATTGTCTAATGTCGCTATTGCTACCAGAAACCCTGAAGTTCTTACCTTCACGGATAACATTTTTATAAAGACTTACGACAAAGGTTACGCCAATTGAGTCTATATTTTCACAGTTTGAAAGGTCAAGGACCAGTTCATCTAAACTGACTGACTCCATTTCAACCAAGTAATTCGTAATTTGCGTTTCAAAAGTCTTTACATTTGGCGCAATTAAGTCTTCTTTTAACGTTAATGTCATGATGTTCCCGTTCACGTTTTTAATCATTCGCTTCACCTCTAATAGTTATAGTATTAATTTCGTAGGGCATGTGTACATGTACCACTTGTCCGATAACCTCTATTTCAAAGCCGAATTCTTTAATCAGATAAATACCTCTATTCCTGACCCTCAGATGATGATCCGGAGCCTGTTCGAGTACTTGAAGGGTAAAGCCTTCTCCTTCATCTTCAACGCGAAAGCTGACCCGATTATCTTCAACAAGAACCTGTATATGAATCAGCTTTTCTTCAACAAACTGATTACCATGCTCTACAGAGTTATTGATGATTTCTCTCAGCATGAAACTGATGCGAAATAGTACCGCCTTATCTAGGTGGTATTCTTCCCGAAGCATGCTAGTAATCTGGTCCACAGTAGCTGCAGCCATTTCGAAAGTCGAATTAATTTTTTGATCGAATACTATCATGGGCAGCCCTCACTCTTGTTAAAGATTTCTTTAAGAAAAATACCCTATCCCAAACAGACGAATCACTTTTTATCGGCTCTGTAGGTAGTTTTTGATTCCTTCAGCAATTGCCTTTGTCTGCACAACCATATAATCCGTTTTTTGAACCAGCTGCTCTTCAGCAGGATTACTAAGGAAACCCATCTCAATTAGTACGGACGTCATAGCACTCTCCCGCGTAACCACAAGTCCAGTACTTTCCTTGGTTCCCCTTGCAATTGCACCTGTTTTGCCAACCAGTGGTGCAAAAATAGATTTTGCCAAGGCCTGTCTTTGACCTGCTGCATCTGGATAATAGTAAATTTCAATACCTTTTGGTTTGGAGTCATTTGAGGCATTATAGTGAATACTGACAAATAAATCTGCATTTATTTCGTTGGCAAAATCCGTTCTTTGGTAAAGTTCCACTTTAGTATCATTACTTCTAGAGAGCACTACCTCATAACCCATCTTTTCCAGTTCAGTTTTAAGACAGTTAACCGCCTTGAGAGCCATATCTTTTTCCTTAACGAGTGTACTTTTTCCAATAGCACCCGGGTCAGGACCACCGTGACCAGGGTCTAGTACAATCCGCTTTTTCTTTTCGCTCTTATTCATACTACCATCATTGATAAGCGCAATGGAAATTAAATCCCCTGCTGAATTGTCATAAACCAAAGTTCCTAGTTCCAGCTTAATTGACACCTTATAATACGCAGGGTCTTCACTGGCATTAATCGCTACCGATTGCACTAACCCATCTTGATAGGTTTTCGTCAAATCACCCAAGCTTACAGCCTCTTTAGGAATCATAAACACGAATTCGTTTGTTTCGTTATTGAGCGCCTTAGTAATTTTTGCTTCCGACTTCATTTGCAATGAGAACTGTGCCGTACTAGCAGAAAATTTGTTATAGTGTAAACCCTTATCAGGATCGCCTGACAAGAAGACTTTCAGCCCTTCAGAAGTCTCTTTAATAAACGCCGCATCTCTCAGTGTGTCGTTGGTAAAGTTCAATACAACACGGGTCACCTTCTGGTCAGCAGTATACTCCGAAGTATTCGTATACTGTGAATACGCCACTGTCAATAAACCTGATTTTTGAATTTCTTTTTCACCAACTGCTTTGCCATTAATATTCAACTTCGTGTCGAGTAAATCCAATACCAGTTTTCCCGGCAACTTTCTGACAACATAATTAGGCTTTGCTAAAGTAATTACATTAAAGACGTCATCTTTACCGACTTTTTCATATTGCAGATCCCTGAGGGTGTTGATTAGTAGCACAACCTGTTCTTGCTTAGCCTTGTCGTAATAACTATAAAACCCTCTAGGCGATGTTAATTCTATCTCTGCACGCACCTTTAACGAAGGTGAAGTCCTTGTCACCAAATCAATCTTGTTGACCTGAACACCATCTCCTACGAGGTTAGTTACCGCACTAGTTGAAAGTACTGTATCTGGAAAATCAATAACCACACGACTCTTACCACCATACGGTGTTGCATCTATCATGTAGTTTTTATTGCCACTTTCCACATTTGATTTGATTCGAATCTCTTGATACTTGCCGTTCACGTTATAAGTTATGCCTGACACGGTATTTTTAACCTTTACCGGTGTAACAGGCGGTTTAGTAGTATTTGCAGCTGGTATTGTCGCTTCTCCAGCATTTGTTTCGGAGACCTCAGGCACTGTTTCCGATGTTCCTGCTGGGCTGGCACTCGTACTCAATGTGACCGTTTTAGTCTCAGCCGCATAAGTCCCTGTTAGACTTAAATGTTTAAAAACATTAAGTGGCGCCATCGTTCTTGGCGTCCCCGCATAAGTCATTAACAGCACAGGTGCTTTACCTTCAATTTCTTTTTCCTGTCCATTTATCGTTATATAAGACTTACCTATGTCAATAAAAATAGTATTATTGTTTGAAACGATAGTTAATCGTTTAGCAGCATCATTCCAGTCCACCTTAGCATCTAAGCTTCTATAGACGGTACTTATTGGCACGTAAACCACTTCTGTGCCACTTTCGATAGTCGCAAACCCAGATACATCTGTTTTCAGTGCCTGCCCGTCCACTTGAGTCTCTAGTTTCACATACGTACCCTTAACCTTTGTCAATTCATCCATCAATTCGATAGTAGAATTTTCCACTGCACCACCGAAAACGACCCCTAAACTCAGTATACTGATAAAAAT
>JBGSUZ010000044.1:0-4230 GCA_041753235.1 Acidaminobacteraceae bacterium | reverse complement strand
GCATCAACTTGGTCCTTCATTAGTGAAATAAGCGGTGAAATAACTAGTGTAACCCCTTCAAGCATTAACGCCGGCATTTGGTAACAAATAGATTTACCGCCACCAGTTGGCATGATTCCCATAGCATCTCTACCCGCCAGAACAGCATGTATTAAAGGCTCTTGTCCTGTTCTAAAAGCGTTGTAACCGTAATATTGTTTAAGCAGTGCCAATGCTTTGACACTTTGCGCTTCCGATTTATTCATAATAAACTCTTCTTTCTAATCAATATTTACCAAGGCCACCACATAGCCTAAGCTCCTATATGATTATACCACGTCTCTCTCTACTTGAGGAATGCCTTCCACATCGCCTTTCCCCGTTAAGCAAACGGACAGCAAAATAAATAATACGCCTACCACTTTAATGCCATTGACAGGTTCACCAAAAATAGTCCAAGCGATAATGACCGCACTAACCATTTCAAGCGCACTGATAACGCCCGCTTGAGAGAGCGGAACGCCTTCATTGACCCCTGTGAAGTATAGAAAATAAGCTAACGCTGCGGGCAAAATACCTATCCCCAGTACACCAAAAGTAATACGCCCCTGCCAAATAAGGTCAAATGCGCTAGAAGTCAGTGCACTTGGTAGCAAAAATAACGCACCCCATAGAAAACTATAGGCAATAATCGTCAGTGGTGCATAACCCGCTAGCGCTTTCTTTCCAATAGCCCCCATTATAGCAAAGGTCAGTGACGCGACAAGCGCCATTAATAATCCCAGCATAGAAAATCCACTTAAGTCTAGCTGACCACCCGTAACCGCGACAGCACAGCCTATAAAACAAATGATCGCTGCCAGTGTCTTTCTAAAGGTCAATTTTTCATTAAAAAATACGACAGACAAGACAAGGAAAAATATTGGCGAAGTGTATAGTATCACCGCTGCATTAGCAATGCCAATCAACTTAACACTGTTATAATACAAGTAATTAAAGCCCGCTTGGGACACTAGCCCGATTACCCCCGTCAATAGGAGCCCCTGCTTATCAATTTTTAATTGTTCTGGGCTTGTCAGCAACATAAACAACATGAGTGCCATAGAACCAACAAACAGCTTCATAATGGCAACAAAAATTGGACTCGCGCCACTTTGCATCAAAAACTGGGCAAAGGGACCCTGAGTCCCCCAAATGACAGCGCCAAGGGCGATTAGCCCTTGACCTTTGTATTGACTTGCTTTGCATCTCATGAGATTACACCTACCTCATCTGAAGTGAACATTGACTCACCAACTGCATAGTTGCCAATTAAGTTGATGAGGACTTGTGTTGCTGCCTCCATAGCCTGAACTGAGATAAACTCATACTGTCCATGGTAATTGTGACCACCAAGGAAAATATTTGGCGCCAATATGCCCATTTCCGCTAGCATAGCCCCATCTGTACCGCCGCGGACCGGCAATATTTTAGGGTTTAAGCCACTGTCTCTAATGCTTTTTAGGACTGCTTCAATAAGGAGTGGGTCTCTTTCAATGACGTTCTTCATATTGCGGTAGTCATCAGTTAGGGTCATTTGAATGACTTGCGCCCCATATTTTTCAGCAAACTGAGCTGTAAGTTTCTTCAAGAAGTCCTTGCGCTGCATAAAGACGTCTTCACTGAAATCTCGAATCAAGCAGTAAATCCGGGCTTGCTCGACGTTTCCACTCATTTCTTCTATATGGTAAAAGCCTTCATAACCTTCCGTTTGCTCAGGCACTTCGTCTTTCGGGAGCATAGAGGCCCACTCGTTCGCAATTGCACAGGCATTGATCATGCGGTTTTTCGCCTCTCCAGTATGAACGCTTCTGCCAGTAAACAGCACCTCCGCATGCGCGGCGTTGAAGTTCTCAAAATTGACTTCCCCAATGCCGTCACCATCCATGGTAATAACAAAATCGACTGGCAAAAGGCTTCTGTCTAAAGCGTCAAGACCGCCTCTGTCCGTTTCTTCATCCGGGGTGAAAACAACTCGCAGCTCGCCGTGAGGCACTTCTGGATTTCTTACAAAGAAAGCAACCGCCTCCATAATTTCCGCAATACCAGCCTTGTCATCAGCCCCAAGCAGTGTCGTGCCATCTGTCGTGATAATGTCCTCACCAGTGTATTTTAGAAGTTCAGGAAAATCCTCTGGTTTGAGAAACATCTGACGCTCTGCATTCAAAATTAGGTCCCCGCCTTGATACCGCTTATGTACGATGGGGTTTACACCACTAGATGAGAAACCAGGGTAAGTGTCCAGATGTGCCATAAGACCAATGACAGGTAGTTTTACATCTACATTTGCCCGTAAAACTGCATGAACAAAGCAATTTTCTGTTAAAACGACTTCTTCAAGCCCCAAATCTACTAATTCTTTTTCAAGTACTTTAGCAAGTTCCCATTGTCCTTTAGAACTGGGAATTTGAGCGACTGAATCATCTGATCTTGTATCAATTTTTACGTATTTCATGAAGCGTTCTAAGATGTTCGACATGACTACCTCCAAGGTTAAGAGGGGCTGTAAAAGCCCCCTCAATATTAGAACTTTATAAGTGTCAGAATTGTTAATGCGACAATTGATGCTGGAATATAGAATACAAATACATAGTGGGCACATTTTTTTAAGTATTTAAAGAAGTTGATGCCTGCTAAACTGCACATAGCAAAGGTAATGCCGTCCCATGGCATCCAGAAGCCGAAGGTGCTTGTGCCGAGTTGATATGCCGTTACTGCCATTTGTCTAGAGATGCCAAGGACGTCAGCTAATGGCGCCATTATCGGCATAAGGGTTGCAGCAAGACCTGACGAGCTGTTAACCACTGTCATAGAAAGTGATGTAACCCCATACATGAGCCATACGCTAATAACATCTGGAAGTTCATTTAGCGAATTTGAAATGCCATAAAGAATAGTATCCATAATATTACTGTTCGTTAAAATAAAGAATATGATACGAGAAGCCGCCAAAAGGCAAGCCGCTGTCAGCATGGTTCCCATGCCTTCCATGAATTTCTCAATAATAACATTGAGCTTCAACCCACCCACAAGTGGGATGACGACACCCATAATCAAGAAAACGGACCCAATTTCGTTGAACCACCACTCGTGTTTCATAACACCATAAATCATTACACCAAATCCAGCAGCTAACAATAACAACGCCGCTTGGTGGCGAATGGTAAATTTCTCTAGTTTGATTTCTGAGTTTGCATGCCGTTTGCGATTCTGAATGTCTTCTTCAAAGCAAATGGACAGCTCGGGGTTCTTTTTGACTTTAAGGGCATACCTTGTAACGTAAATGGCTGTCCCCAGCGTCATACAAAACCAAAGCACAACGCGAACGCCAATTCCAGATGTCATGGGCACTTCTGCCAGCGCCTGACCAATACCGACTGCAAAAGGATTCAAGAAGCCCGCGGATGAACCAACTACACAGCCTAGTTGCACAACCATAACCGATACGGCTGAGTCATAACGCAACATCAGCATGAGTGGTGCCATGACCAATATAAATGGTACCGCGTCTTCATACATGCCATAGACTGCACCTCCAAGACTAAAAGCAAAAACCATCGCTGGTATGAGTAATATCGCTTTGTCTTTCAGCTTATCCACGAGTGCACTTATTCCTGCAGTAACTGCACCGGTCTGAATAATAGCTGTCAGTGCGCCTGCACAAAGAAAAATGGTAAAAATAATGTCGGAAGACTCAACTGCACCTTCCATAAAATAAGTCCAAATTTGAGCTGGTCCCTGAGGAACGCTTTCTGTATACTCAAAGGAACCAGGAATGATTACTTCTCTCGTCATACCAATAACATCTACTTCCTTGCGCTCAAACTGTCCGCCTGGTACCAGATAAGTTGCAAAGATTGTGATTAGTACAACGACGCCAATGACGACAAATGGGTGAAGATCGTTTAGAAAGTCAAAACGCCCCTTAGGTTTTCCATGCATTTTCTCATCAAATTGCTCCATATTATTATTCCCCCCAAAAGATTTGCTTTACAGATGATGTGAATACCTTTCAGTGGCCTGCTGAAATATAAACACTCATCCGCATACTTTACTGTTATGCAAAAATAGTGCCAATATTATAATTTGCAAAATTAGCCGTTTTTCAACTATATTTCGTGCAATTCAGAATTTTTAGTCGATGAAACAATTTCTTTTGAGTCACAAACGACTTACTACAATCTAATGAGTAAGTCGTTTTTGACTTCATCA
>JBGSUZ010000043.1:0-4574 GCA_041753235.1 Acidaminobacteraceae bacterium | reverse complement strand
TGTGTCTGTATACTTGGCTCTAACTTGAGCAATCTCAATGTATTTGCTACATAAGAACGACTCTTTCCAACTGCATCAGCAACTTCTTCCTGTTTCAATTTAAAGCGATCAATCAGTAATTGATAGGCTTGTGCTTCCTCTACATCCGTTAAATCTTCTCTCTGAATATTCTCGATTAAAGATATTTGAGCTAATTTCAAGTCATCTACACGCTTAACGATTGCCGGAATATGCTCTAACCCAGCTACTTGTGCAGCACGCCATCTTCTTTCGCCAGCAATAATCATGTATCCTTTATCCAACTGACTCACTAAAATTGGTTGAACTACACCGTGCAGCCTAATAGACTCCGCTAAAGAAGCAATTGCTTCATCAGCAAATTGGCGTCTTGGCTGGTCTACATTTGGAGAAACATCTTTAATTGATAATTCAAGTATCTCACCGACAGAATGTTCGCCAAAATTAAATTTATCTTCTTCCGGAATTAACGCACCTAGACCTTTTCCTAGACCCTTTCTAGCAGGTTTCATCTATTTTTTACCTCCATTCGATCTTTTATGAACCTCTTTTGCCAACTTAATATAAGCCTCTGCGCCTTTTGACTTTTCATCATAAGCGATTACAGGCATACCATAACTTGGTGCTTCAGCAACACGTACATTTTTAGGTATCATTGTCGTATAAACACGTTCTTTAAAATGTTTTTTTACTTCTTCTACGACTAAGTTAGATAAATTTGTTCTAGAATCAAACATGGTGAGCAAAACCCCTTCTATTTCAAGATTAGGATTTAAACTCTTTCTAATGAGTTGATAAGTATTTACAAGCTGACTTACACCTTCTAGGGCATAATACTCACACTGAATTGGAATAATAACACTATCAACAGCTACCAATGAATTGATTGTCAAAAGACCTAAAGAAGGTGGACAGTCCACCATAATGTAATCATAACGATCCCTAACAGCATCAATAATCCGTTTCAATCTAATTTCTCGATGTTCCAACTCAATCATTTCAACTTCTGCGCCAGCAAGTTGAACATCTGAAGGAATAATATCTAAGTTTTTATACGGTGTTGGAATAATACAATCGTTTACATCCGCATCACCAATTAAAGCATCGTAAATATTATACTCAATGCTATTTTTATCTATGCCGAGCCCGGATGTAGAATTTCCCTGCGGATCATTGTCTATTACCAGAACTTTTTTCTTCTGGGCCGCCAAAGCAGCGCTTAAATTGACATTTGTAGTGGTCTTACCGACCCCACCTTTTTGATTAAATACTGCTATTGCTTTCGCCAAGAGTCCTACCTCCAATATTATGTGATCTATCATAAGTCTCATTCTCAAAGTTGCCTATACTCATTATATACTAATTTGCTAATCATAAAAGTGTTATCTATAAAAATAAATCATATAAAACACCATGTTTCACGTGAAACATAAAAAAAGCCTATTTTAATGATGTTTCACATTAAAATAGGCCACAAATACAGTAAATTGACTTTAATAATACTACTGACTCTCTTTTGGAATTCGAACAGTTACTTCAATAAACTCGCCCTTGTCTTTTTCAGTATACTTCACTTTAGCGCCAGTATTCAATATAGTCTCGTAGGCTTGTTTAACCGTGTTAACATAAATTCTATAATTGATGGAATATCGAATATTTTGTTTCTTCTCTTCTTGATGCATCTCATCATGTAATAGACTCTCAATTAATTTTTCTGTAGCCTTGACCGTTAATTGATTTTTAATAACAGCTTTGATTACCTTACGTATATCAGCTTCATCACTAAGTTTTAACAAAGCCCTTCCGTGACGTTCTGTCAGATCATTAGTAACCAATAAATCCTTAACATCATCAGGCAACGTCAACACTCGCAGTTTATTAGAAACCGTCGACTGCTTCTTGCCAATACGTTCAGCTAATTCACGTTGTGTAAATCCATGATTTTCCAAAAGCATTGAAAGCGCTTCTGCTTCTTCAATAAAATTTAAATCCTGACGCTGAATGTTTTCAATTAACGCTAATACCGCAGACTGTTCATCGGTAATGGTTACGACAATTGCAGGTATATGGGTCATTCCAGCAATTTTAACCGCTCTAAACCGTCTTTCACCAACAATAATTTCGTAGCGTTCATCAGCTTTTCTTACGGTAATTGGCTGAATCAAACCCATATGCTTAATGGATTCCGCCAAATCTGCCAATTCTTCCTCACTAAATATCTTGCGAGGTTGATAGGGATTAGCCACAATTTCATCTACAGGTATTTGAATCACTTGGCTGTGAAAATTGTTCATCGCGCCCTCCTACTTTAATGGATTTTTAGAAGGCATGCCAGCCTTTCTAGGATAATTTTTAGGAGTAGGCTGCTCCTTGCGAATCAGTACCAGATTATGCTTTAAATCGCTGTAAGGTACTGTACCTTCGACAATATTTTCAACTTTGCCACCTAAAATTTGAATCCCTCTTTCAGCCGATTTTATCTCATCCATCGAATCAACCGTTTTCTGAGCAACAAAGTATCCACCCACTTTTACATAAGGTAAACAGTATTCACTCAGTGTGCTCATATTGGCTACAGCCCTTGAAACCACAATATCATACTGTTCTCTATACTCAGGTTTTACAGCTGAATCTTCCGCTCTAGAATGTAAATATTCCACCTTATCAAAATCTAAAGCATCACCCACAATTTTTAAATAGTTAATGCGCTTATTCAAAGAATCTAGAAGTGTCATTTCAATACTTCTGTCATATATTTTTAAAGGAACACCAGGGAAACCGCCACCAGTCCCTAAATCAAGAATTTTCTTATTGCTAAAATCAAGACCACTTTTAAGACAAGAAAGTGAATCCAGAAAATGTTTGATCACAACATCCCGCTCTTCAGTAATTGCGGTTAAATTGATTTTTTCATTCCATTCAATCAATAAATCTTTAAAAGTGAAGAAATCATTCAAAATAGAATCCGTAGGACTTAGTCCCATCGCTTTCATGCCTTCTTCAAGTAATTGTCTATTGTCCAAGCCCTTACCCTCTCTTTCGACGATTTTGCTCAATATAAACTAGCAGCACAGAAATATCTGCTGGAGATACACCAGAAATTCTAGAGGCTTGTCCAATAGATGCCGGCTTAATCTGACTCAACTTCTGTCTTGCCTCTAATCGCAAGCCATCAATACTATTATAGTCAATATCAGGAGACAATCTCCGATTTTCAAGCTGCTTAAACTTAGCAATTTGACTGAGCTGCTTGGTTATATAACCCTCATACTTAATTTGAACTTCACACTGCTTGTAAACATCTTCACGCAGTACAGGTCTTTCCCTATCAACTTCTGCCAAGTCGATGTAGCCAACCTCTGGTCGTCTCAATAAGTCAAATAGACTCATCCCCTGATTTAGCGGCGAACTTCCAATACGTTCGAGTGTAGGATTTACATCCTCCGCCCGAATATTAGTCGTTTTTAAACGCTCCATTTCCTCAGCAGTACATTTGATTTTTTCCTGAAGTCGCTGGTAGCGTTCCTCCGTTGCAAGTCCTATCTGATAACTTTTCTCTGTCAGTCTCAAATCTGCATTATCTTGACGCAGCACCAAACGGTATTCGCATCGAGATGTCATCATTCTGTATGGTTCGTTCGTTCCTTTTATCACCAAATCATCAATTAGAACACCAATATAGCCTTCTGATCTATCAATAATAAACGGTTCTTTTTCTTGCACCTTCAACGCCGCATTGATGCCAGCCATCAACCCCTGCGCTGCAGCTTCTTCATAACCAGAAGAGCCATTAAATTGACCCGCAGAAAATAAACCAGAAACATCTTTAAATTCAAGTCCTAAAGTCAATTGCAACGGATCAATACAATCATATTCAATCGCATAAGCCGGGCGCATAATTTCCACCTGCTCCATACCGGGAATCGTACGCATAAAAGCTAATTGAACATCTTCAGGCATGCTGGTAGACATACCTTGAACATACATTTCAATCGTCTCTTTCCCTTCTGGTTCAATGAAAAGTTGATGCCTCTCTTTATCTGCAAAACGATTAATTTTATCTTCAATTGAAGGGCAATATCGCGGACCCGTTCCTTCAATTTGTCCACCATACATAGCCGAACGATGTAAGTTTTCATTGATTACGCTATGCGTCTCCAAATTAGTATACGTCAGCCAACAAGGCAATTCTTCATACGCTACAGAATCGTTCATAAATGAGAAAGGAACTACTTCTTCATCTCCCCACTGAACTTCCATATTGTCGTAGTTCAAAGTTTTACCACTTACCCGCGCCGGCGTTCCCGTCTTGAAACGTCTAGTCTCAATCCCATTCTTACTAAGAATCTCAGTCAAATGAAGCGATGGCGACAAGCCATTTGGCCCACTTTGAAAAACAGAACTGCCAATAAATATTTTACCACCTAAATAAGTCCCCGTAGCCAACACCACTGCATTGCAGCTATAGTAGGCCCCAGTACTCGTGGTAACACCCTTTACCTTACCCATTTCAATATCTAAATCTACAACTTCACCCTGCTTTAAATCAAGCAAAG
>JBGSUZ010000042.1:0-4647 GCA_041753235.1 Acidaminobacteraceae bacterium | reverse complement strand
GCTTTATCCTCAATACTTAAATGGTCTTGTAGCGCTTCAACCACTGGATACGAACCAGACGACACTCGTAGCGGCACAGCAGAATTTAGAAGTAGCTACAGCGGCCGCCACGAATGCTAGGGCTATACTTGGGCTTCAATTAGGCGGGTTAAAATTGGAAAAAATCACGTTAGAAGCGCCAGCAGTGTTACCGGCCCTAGCGTTAGATGACACTTTTTATCAGCATTTATTGAGTGGTGCTCAAAATAGCGACGCAACTGCAGCCAATGCCTCCGATTCAGTTGACACTGCCAAACGCGATCTTACGGAACTTATGGAAGTTTATAGTAATCTTTACCCAGACAAAGTTCAAGGACTGGTGGATGCATTAAATGATCAACCACGAGACTATGAGGTTATATTCAGCCAGTACCTAACCATGACCAATACTTCTGGCGCTGGATTGCTCGTAACGATTCCTGAGCCTGAAACATTCCCTGTTATTCAAGGTTTTTATAAGCACCTAATACCGATGGAGTGGTTTACTTCACCCCCAAATGCAATGACCTACTGGACGCAATTACCATCGCCAATAATTAACGCACTAGTGGCCTTCGACATGAGTGGTCACGAACAGCGCTTAGGTATGGACAATTTAGCAAATGCCTTGCAGGAAACTTATAGTAATTTAGGATTGACCCTTTCTAAACTTCAAGAAATTGAAAAAAGCTTAGAATTAGCAACGGGTCTAGCTGAAAAACTAAAAAAGGGGAACCTGCTTGGCTTAACGCGTTATGAAGAAGTTTTGACAATCAATGAAAGTGTCAAACAATTAGAACTAGACGCTCGTCAAAATCGATTTAAGGCATACCAGCAGCTTTCCGAGTTGGAATATAAGAGTTCAGGCACATTAGGTACTTTAATTGAAGACAAAGCTATAAATGATACCGCACGCATACGTGCTAGTTTTGGTTTGTCTTCAACAAGTTCAGAGACATTGGGGACAGCTTATTGGGCAGTAACGACAAATGTAAATAGTTTTGCGTTTGATTTTAAAGTAGTAGTACCAAAAAAAATAAAATTAACACACTATCAGGTATTGGATTCTAGTGGAAAAGCGCTGTCTGACCAAGTGCCAATAGGAGAGAACTTTACACATGGACCGCTTCCGTATAAAGAGAATGCTGTGTTAAAGCTTAATCTTTATCAAGATGGTAAATTAAAATATCAATTTAAACTGTCCGGGGATGCGGATTCTGGCACTTTAAAGTTTTAATAAATTTATATCCAATAGAAGAGGAGGGTGGTCATGGGAAAATATACTGTTATAGCTGAGGTTTCACAGTCTATTTTGAATCTGCTGCGGAAGGAACTTTCACCAGAAATAATTAAAAAATATGAACAGATTGCACTGTGTGCACCCAGCAAGCAAGAGGATGTAAAGGTGGGCATTCATCTTTATGACGTGCAGGAATATAGTGAATTTGCACAGAGAACTATGATTCAAAAGAGCAGCGGAGAATTGCAATTTCCACCTCAGGCATTAACACTGCATTACATTGTGACGGTCTATTCAAGCGCGGATAGGCTATCTAAGGCAATAGATGAGCAGCGGATTATGGGAAGGGTCATACAAGTACTGGCAGACCACCCGCGTATGGAGGGTGAGTGGCTCAGTGGCAGTTTGGCTGAACAAGATGAAGTCTTTGAAATTCTAAGAGAAAATATGAAATATGAAGACAAAATCAAACTATGGCAGTTTCCCAATACACCCTATCAACTATCTATGGTCTATAAAGTCCAGCCTGTTAAGTTAGAATCTACAAGAATTAAATCTGTTAAGCGTGTTAGAGAAATGGATGTGGAACTTCAGCCAAAGGATAAACTAGGAAAGTAAGGGGGGAAGCGTATATGCATCATCAACTAGATTTTGTGATTCAAATCGTTGACGCGATGACCGATGCATCCGTAATTGGCGGTAGCAATCAATTTTGGATAGGAGGTCAGCCAATTAGGCCTACAAAAATAACTGAAACCTTTTTTGTCTTTAGCAATATATTAAACGATCCTAGGAAAGTTCACGTTTATGAGCCTTCTGATAGGCTAGAACTCACTTGGCACAACTCTTATTATCAAGAAATAAAGTTAATCATAGAGACAGAAGAGATGTTAAATCCTGCAAAGGGTGATGTCTACTATCTGCGTGCCTTACCGTCAGCTTTTTACCCGTTTAAACAGCCCGTAACTGGATTTAAAGGTAAGGTAACTGGTGCGAATACAGTTCGCTTGGTACATCAGTGGAATCAAATTAGATATCACCTAACTGGGCCGGCAGTACCTGGGGAACAATTATTACTTTCTCAGAGTTTTGATCGCCAATTAAACGGAAAGACACTGCAATTAAAAGAGAATGAGAATGTTACTATTGTAAAATTAGAACCTAGTGAAAGCAATGCGTATTATTTACCACTTAAATCGCCTAGTTTTTCAGAAGAAGCAGAGGTGTTAGAGGTCCTTGAAGTACCTGTAGATGCATATGGTTTATTTTTCTTTGTTTTACCAACATTACAAAGAGATTTTCAGCAAGCTGAGGTTCAGCTAACCATTGCTAGTGAAGATCGAGTTGGCTACTGCAAAGCGACGTTGCTTAAGGACCAAATTGTAGACATAGGACATTTTGACTGGGAAGAACTCGAGAAGGAGTGATGTGAATGGGGCTTGCAGTTTGTGGCGGTGCGATGATGGCGTGCTCCTTTGGAGCAGCACCAAGTTCGCTAATGATACTGCCTAAAAATATGGTTTTGAATAACATGCCTTTGGCAAACATTATGGACAACATTCCATTTATGAATATATTGCCTTTTGCCATGTGCAGCTCGCCAGCAAATCCAGCTGTTGCAGCGGCGACAGCGGCGGCACTTGGCGTGTTGACACCTATGCCTTGTACGCCAATGACAGCTGCACCATGGGCTCCTGGTTGCCCGACTGTCCTGATTGCTAATATGCCAGCACTCAACAATAGCAGCAAACTCATGTGCAGCTTTGGCGGTGTCATACAAATCAGCAATCCGGGACAGACAAGCATTATGATTCCTTAAAATTCAGGCTGAGTGAGGAGATAAGCATATTCGCCAAAATCGGAAGAGAGCACCGCTTTTCCGGTTTTGGATATCTCCGCTGCAACACTACGCAGTAAATCACGCATAGTAATTTCACGCTCTTTTGAAGCTGCCAAAAATGCTGCATTGAGTGCAATGTTTTTAATATTACCACCTGAAAGCTCAAAATGGTTCCCTAAGTATTCAAAGTCAATTGTTTTGGATAGTGGAGCTTCTTTAGGAAATACTTGACGCCAAATGGCACGGCGGAATTCTGCTGTTGGAAATGGAAAATGCACAACGAATGCAAAACGACGAATAAAGGCTTCGTCAATATTGCCGAGTAAATTGGTGGTCACTATAGACAGACCTTCGTAGGCTTCAATCTTTTGTAGTAGATAACTCGTTTCGACATTTGCGTATTTATCGTGGGAATCGCTGACATCTGTACGTTTTGAAAACAGGGCGTCTCCTTCATCAAAAAGTAAAATAGCGTTGGAAAGTGCAGCTTCATCGAATATACGTTTTAGATTTTTCTCTGTCTCCCCAATATATTTGCTCATAATTTGGGATAGGTCAACGCGGTATAATTCCAAATTTAAGGTATTGGCAATAACCTGAGCTGCTAACGTTTTACCGGTTCCTGGAGGGCCTGTGAACAGCATGCCAAGGCCAGTGCCATAAGTGATTTTTGAACCAAAACCCCATTTAGAGAAGACAATGTGCTTGTAACGAACTTGGTTACAAGCTTCTTGAAGTTGCGATGCTTGATCAGGTGGCAAAACTAAGTCTGACCACAGGTAACTCGACTGAATACGCTGTGAATTTTCACATAAGTTATGGGCAAGTTGAAAATAGTTTGCTTGATGCAGTGTCTTTTGATTGATAGAAGGCAGTTGATGCCAGAGTTTATAATTTTCAGCGTCTTTTAGAGCTTTTTCAATTTGTTTAGGTGTTAACTTAAACTGATTGGCAATTTCTTCAAGGCTGATTGATTCATCCAGTGTATAGTGCTTGCTTAAAGCTTTCCAAAGTTCAAGCCTGTCCATAGCGGTAGGGATAGCCAAGGGGACTTCAACCACAGAAAAGTCGGAATATACAGTTTGCGGGTGCCATGGTATTTCTGAAAGCGCAAAGCTTACTTTGGCAAAGCTACGAATGTGTGTAATGAGTTGTTCTACAAATTGTGAATAGAGCGGTTCAGAAAGATTTTCTGTTAAAGCCTCGAAGTGGTCAAATACTAAGGTTGCCCTATTTAATAAAGCTTCACGGCATATTTTAGATATTTTAGCTGCAGAAGTAGGGTCTGTAGGGTTTAAATACTTGCAATCCACTAGAATAGTAGTTTGATCATAAGTGTTGCTAAAATGATGAACCAATGCATGTTTGCCAATGCCTCTCGGACCGTGGATGTAGAACATCAAGTTTTTGTTAAGGCGGTTTTCGTGGTTTTCTAAGAAAAATTTATGAAGCTGTGCTTCGATAGCATGGAAACTATGATTGTCTGGTGCTGAGTTTGGATAGATGGCTTTCATATAGGCACTATTGACTTCGTAGGTCTCAAAATTGA
>JBGSUZ010000041.1:0-8888 GCA_041753235.1 Acidaminobacteraceae bacterium | reverse complement strand
GAAGACTTTAAATTGTGATGCATAATGCATCGTATCAATCTAAGCTTTTGGTTATACACTGTTTAGTTTTCAAAGATCGTTTGTGTCGTTCTGTTCGTTTAACACTTTTCAATGTTTTGTTAAGTTCGTGTTAACCGCTCTTGGCGACTATTACATCTTAGCATTTCTCGTATTTCTTGTCAACACTTTTTTAAAACTTTTTTATCGTTTTATTTTTCGTCAGCATTTTGTCCTTTAAGACTTTAATGCTTGAACGCAATGTTGTGATCAATGCCTGTATCCCTTCTTGTTGGCTTATCTTGTATTTCTTCGCCGTGGGACTTGTTTATAATAGCATCGTACAACGAAAGTGTCAACACTCTATTTAAAAGTTCTAATTTTCTAAAAATTATCCTATTTATTTTGCATTAAAATAGCGGCGCAAATGTGCTTGCGCCGCTATGACTTTATTGGCTTTTAGTTGACTTGTCTCGCGTTGATTATCCTACTTGAGCCATACCAGCTTCTAAAGCTTTTAAGTTGATTTCTACAAACTTCTCTTTAACAGTCTCTTTAATTACAGTTTCCCAGTCTAGCTTTTCAAGACCAAGTGCCTTAATAAGCGCGCCTACTAACACGACATTCATCGTCTTAGGGTTTCCAAGAGATTCCGCTATTTCTGCTGCTTTAAATACAGTGGTATTTGCTTGAGTTTTGATTGTGTCAATAACGCCTGTTGGATAGTCTGCTAATCCAGCAAGAACTGTCGCTGAAGGAATTTCATATTCGTTGATGACGACTTTGCCATCTTTCTTTAAATAGTCTAAGTAGCGGACGGTTTCCATCGTCTCAAAAGAAACTAGAACGTCTGCTTGGCCTTTGCCGATGATTGGTGAATAGACTTTGTCACCATAACGGACTTGCGTTGTTACGCTGCCACCGCGTTGCGCCATACCGTGAACTTCTGACATTTTTACGTCGTAACCGGCATTGATAAGGCCGATTGATAAGATTTTACTTGCTAAGATGATCCCTTGACCGCCTACGCCTGCAAGGAGTATGTTTTTGATTTCTGCCATGATTATTCACCCACCTTTTTGATTGCTTTGAACGGACACGCTTGTAAGCAGACCTGACATCCTACGCACATATGAGGATCGATGCTAGCTTTCTTGCTTTCTTTATCAAAGCTAATTGCTGGACAGCCCGTCTTCGTACAAACTTTACAGCCTTTACATGCATCTTCCACTACATAACATGATTTTTTGCTAAGATCGAATTCTTTAAAATCTGCTTCTGAGAACTGTTTAAGTACACAAGGCCATCTTGTGATGATGACAGAAGGGCCTTCAAAGGCAAATGCATCGTCAATAGCTTTGTTCATTTCGTCTAGGTGAAGCGGATTAACAGAAACGATGTGCTTAATACCAATCGCTTCTACTAATTGTGGAATGTTGATTTCATTAGCTGGTTCGCCCATAAGTGTGAAGCCAGTTCCTGGATTTTGTTGGTGACCAGTCATACCTGTGATGCGGTTATCGAGGATAACTGTAACTGTGTTACTGTTGTTATAAGCTACATCGATTAAAGAGTTAACGCCTGTGTGGAAGAACGTTGAATCGCCAATAACTGAAACAACCCTTTTTTCTACGTTAAACTTATTGAATACTTTTTGAGCACCGTGGCCCATAGAGATCGACGCACCCATACAAATTACTGTGTCAGTCGCGTTGAGGGGCTCTGCTGCACCAAGGGTATAACAGCCTATGTCACCTGTGATCATGACGTTTTTCTTCTTGCTGAGTGTATAGAAGAAGCCTCTGTGAGGACAGCCTGCACAAAGTGTTGGCGGTCTGCCGACGACTTTATCTGTTGGAATTTCAAGGGTTTCTCTTACTTGACCGAGAAGTGCCTTGCTGATGATGTCTGGATTGAGTTCGCCGCATCTTGGAATTTTCTCTTTACCAATACACGCGATGCCAGCTGCTTTAAGCTGCTCTTCGATGAATGGCTCAAGTTCTTCTATAATATAGAGGGTTTCTACTTGTGCAGCGAAATCTCTGATTTTTTGCATTGGAAGTGGGAAAGTAAAACCAAGTTTAAGGAATGAAGCTGTATCGCCAAAGACTTCTTTCGCATAAGTATAAGCTACGCCCGAAGTGATGATACCAACTTTTTTGTCATTCCACTCAATGCTGTTTAATGGCGTTTCATTTGCAAATGCTTCTAATTTTAAAAGCTTTTCTTCAACAACTGTGTGAAGTACTTTTGCATTCGCTGGAGCTGCAATGAATTTATTTGCTTGTTTAACGTATGGAATTACGTCTTTTTCTACGCGCTCGCCAAGTTCAACTAATGACTTAGAGTGACATACACGTGTTGTCATTCTGAATAACACTGGCACGTCGAACTGCTCACTGATGTCGAAAGCTGCTTTTAAGTAGTCTTTAGACTCTTGCGAATCACTTGGCTCGATGCAGGCGATTTTCGCAAATTTTGCATAGTAACGGTTATCTTGCTCGTTTTGGGAACTATGGCAACCTGGGTCGTCTGCTGAAACGAGTACAAACCCACCCGTTATGCCTGTGTAAGCTAAAGTGAACAATGGGTCTGCTGCTACGTTAACGCCAACGTGTTTCATTGCCGCTAATGCTCTGCCGCCTGCAATAGAGGCACCAATAGCTGATTCCATGGCAACTTTTTCATTATTTGCCCATTCTGCTACAATGTGCTCTTTGTAATCTGCTACGTTTTCCAGAATTTCTGTGCTCGGTGTGCCTGGATAAGCTGCAGCATAAGCTACGCCTGCTTCGTAACAACCGCGTGCTACCGCTTCGTTACCTGTCATGAATTTCTTCATTTTTTCACTCTCCCGTATATTTATAGTTCATAGAACATGCCTGACAATTTACAATAATTCATTGAGTGTACTTTTATATTACAAATTAGCCGCGATTACGCTTCCAAGTGCAATTGAGTTAAGTTTTGCTTCGTAAGAATCTGCCCTAGATGTCAAGACGACTGGTACCTTCGCCCCCATGATGACGCCTGCCGATTCAGCTTTTGCCATGTAAGTCATTGCTTTACCAATGCCGTTGCCGACTTCGATGTTTGGTACCATGAGGATGTCTGTGTCTCCTGCGATTTCGCTTTTAAACCCTTTTACTTTTGCTGCTTCTTCAGAGACGGCAAGATCAAAGGCTAATGGGCCTTCTACAATAACACCATTTCCAAATACGCCATCTTTACACATATTTTCTAAAGCTTTTGCGTCTACTGTCGCTGGCATTTTTTCATTTACCTTTTCTTTAGCAGCGATACATGCAACTTTAACAGTCTCTACGCCAAGGGCTTTTGCTACATCTACTGCATTTTTAACGATTTTAACTTTTTCTTCAATTGTAGGGTCTATGTTCATACCACCGTCTGTTAAGTAAATGAACTTATGGTAGCTTGGAACGTTATAGATCATGACGTGTGAAAGTTGGCTCTCAGTTCTCAGGCCATTTTCCTTGTCTAGTACCGCTTTAAGTAATACTGCAGTATCTAAAAGACCTTTCATGAGGAAATCTGCTTCGCCATCTTTGACCATCTTCACGGCTGTTTTTGCAGCTTCGTAAATGTCGGCTACGTTGATCTTTTTATAGTTAGCAATATCGACACCTTCTTCGGCAGCAATTTTTTCTATTTCAGTCACATTTCCAATAAGAATTGGCTCTACTAAGCCTAATTCACTGGCTTTGGCAACTGCTACAAGTACATCGTTGTCCTCAGCGGCCGCAACTGCCAGTCTCATTTTCTTTTGACTTTTAGCAGCTTCCATCAGTTGTTCAAAATTCTTGATCATTAGCTACCCTACTTTCTATAGTTGTTTTTTTTGAAGGCTTCTATTTTTTTTAGAACTCACTTCATTTTACATAATTTTTGGACATGTTTCAACAAATTTTAGAAGAATTAAAAAAAGACTGTTAACTTTTATGTTTAACAGTCTTTTTAATAGGTATTAATAAGGTTTTATGATTCAAGATATCTAAGCCATGCCGCTGTCACTTCATCTTCAGGGTCTATGCTATTCGCCTTTGTAATAAGACGCTTTGCCTGATCCGTCTGACCTTGTTTGAGAAATACAATCCCTAAATTACAAAGCAGTTCACTGTTTTCTGGGCTAAGTCTCAGTGCTTCTTCAAAATACTCCTGTGCTTCAGTAAATTGATTCATACCCATGTAACAGAGTCCTATTTCGTTGAAGGTGTCTACATGTCCGGTATTTAAGTTTAGTGTTCGCTTATAGTAGTAAATTGCATTGTCATGATCCTGTTTTTGACGGTATGCTAGTCCGATGAAGAACATTAGGTTCCACCAGTCTGGATTATCCTCTTCAAGAGGCAGCAATTTTACTAGGCCCTCATCTGGGAATCCTTCTAAAATAAAGGTATAGCCTTCTTCATATTGAATTCGTGACCATAGGTGAGTCAGATTCTTAAGAATGTCTTCTTTTGCATCGTCATGGATACCAAGTGCTACAGCCTTTTCCCAAACACCTTGTGCTGCTTTGTAAGATTTTTGATTTACTAAATGGAAACCTATATGGTAATAAGCTAATGCCATATCTGGGAACTTATCTATTATGAACATATATACATCATATGCTTCACCCTCTAGAACTTTGGTCCAATGGGTGTTATCACGGTTATTCTCTGCTGCTAATTCACAAGCACGTGCATACCCAAAGAGTATGTCTGCTACATCTTTTTCGAATTCCCATGCTGATTTATAGAAAATGGCTGCTTCTAAGTATTTTTCGTCAGTCATTGCTTTTGCACCAAGCGCAAAGATGTTCTCACTGACTTTCGGATCTACAGCCCGCATGAATTCCATATAAGTCTGCTTGTGTGGGAATTCACTGTCTATACCTAAAATAAAGGCCATCGCTTCCATTATGCTTTTCAGGTTAATGTCTACATCGGCTATGCCCTGGACTTTGTCTACCACATACTTAAACATGATTGGGACTGGTAGTCCTGCTTCTAAAGTTGCACCTTTAATAGTAATGGACTTACCTTCTTTTAATTCGATGAAAACGACTTCATCGGCCTTCGATTTCAAAAGGGCTTCAACGGTTTGATCTAACATGTTTCCTCCATAATAATGACGGGTCTAAAAGTTTAATCGTACAGAACCCGGTTGTTGACATTCTTGTCGATGATTTTGTTTTTATAGAGCTCAAAGTAGTCATAGTCGCCCCAGCGTAAGATTTTAACTTCCTTATGAGCGGCTTGAACGTGAATTTCTGATATAAAGTCGTCTGAAACTTTACGTCCGTCGCAGGCTACAATGACTGCTCGATACTTTGCTTTGATAATTTGAAAATCTACTACTGTTTCGACGGGTACTACTAAACTGCTCTTAAGAGGTCTATTGATACTGTTGTCGTTTGCATTGAGTGGTGTCAACTGGTAGACTGCAAGTTCTGAGTGGGTAGCAACGCCACCTGCCCAAATAGCATAACCGGTTGCACCAATCGGTGTTGAGATGATAAACCCATCTCCAGTGAAATAGTTGAATGGCTTATTATTGATATAGATTTTGGCTTCCATCAACCTTGGTTCAAGGTGTTTAATCAAAATTTCATTAAAAGCATAACTGTCAATTTCATCGCCTTTAACAGTCTTACATTTGACTTCTAAAAGCGGATAGCTTTGTATAATGTAATTTTTATTTTCTAAGATTTCAATGATAATTTCAAGATTGTTAGGCGGAATGCTTGGCAAAAAACCTAGACTGCCTGTATTGACGCCTATAAAAGGTACTTTACATCTTCTATATTTCCGAATGGCACTCAGCATGGTACCATCGCCACCGATGACGACTATAAGGTCCGGCTGGTCGTTAACAACTTCGTAGTTATGTGCTTTTAGCAATTGATTGAGCTTTTCTTTTGCTTCCACAGACGATTTCTTGTTATTAGCATACAGGAGAATGCGCTTCATCAATGTCACCTTTTCCTCTTCGTTTTGGCTTGTGCCCGCTTAAGTCACTTGCGTTAGTTGCGGTACATATTATTCATAAAAAGACGTTTTCTTCTGGTCGTAGTGGTTAACAGCTCAAATAAGTAGCCTCTGTAAATCATGGCGAACCCAGCGATGCCAGAAGTCAGTACAAGACTGATGATGGTGCCTATAATAGAAAAATTCAGTTTTGCGAGCAGTACTGAAAATTGACTATTGATAAAGTAAAGAAGGCCAATCACGATAATATTGGGTGCAAACCATTCCAGTGCATTTTCTTTTATAAACTGGGTGGCATAAACGACAGTATCCCCTTCTGAATAGTGTTTCTGATAAATAGTCTCAGGAACCGCATTGAAGAGAATAATCATAAACAAGCTGACTGAATTGGTCATGAAAGGCTCTCTCATGATTGGAAAAATTGGCGCAATAATTAGGCTAATACCCAATTGGATGACCCAAATGAGGAACAAAAATGCGTAAACCTTTCTAAGATAAACCATGAAGCCTGCTTTGAAGTCTCCTATGTCGAAACTTCTATTATGAATCACCTGATTTATGATATAGAGGTAGTCACTTATAACCGCCGCCATAATGACATAAATAACGAGTGATGCTAATGGCCCAAAAATTGTAGCACCTATTGTACCACAAAATAAAATGGCCATGTAAACAATACCCAATATAAATAGCAGATAATTTTTTGTAAAACTTTTCCACGAGCGTTCAAATACTTTTTGATTCGTTGATATAAGGTCTCTAATGATTTCCAAGCCACTCACTCCTATACAAATAAATATGTTGAATAGCGTTCTGTTACAAGTTGCTTCTCACTCAATTCTACTATAAGTATTGAGTTTTGGCTTGTATTTGTCTGTAATTTAATGATTTGAAGTTCCGAAGTTTTCGCTAAAACTTCGGCAGTCTCTTTAGTAATGCCGATAAAACGAATGCGCTTTACACGTTCTTTTGGTGGTATAAGTGCCAAACTTGGAAATTGATTTTCAAATTGAGGCTGTTTAACCAAATCAAAAGTTTCTGTTTTCGCATCTACCGCTTGGTCTTTTAATAGCCATTCTGGTGGCTGCTTGCCCAGAGCCGCCATGTAGTCAACAATAAGGCAGGCTTTCATGCTGAAAATGAATTCGCTTGTATTCTCCTGTGCCTTTGCAAAGTCTAGCAGCAGACTATACCAACGCTCAGTTTTAATGGGTTCCCCAAAATAACCTTCTGCGCGCAGCCATTGGCTAAAGCGTTCAAAGAACTGAGAGGGTTGTACTTCAGTTGCCATGATTAATTCTAAACTATTCACAAAGCGTTTTGAATTGTGTAGATGGTCTAGGCAATTTTCAAAGTCTTTGAGCTTGAGCATTTCTTCAAAGCTGATATAACGATTTTGAAGTACTTCATAGGGTTGTTGGTCTTCATATATATAGCCATGCATCAATTCTTGGGCACGAATGCCTGAGCCTTTAATCAACTTTAGAAATCCTAGTTGCAACACTTGTGGGTTTAAGGCATAGACCTCATCAAATGACTGCATAAACCTTTCATAGCTTTCAAAAGGAAGCCCTGCAATCAAATCCAGATGTACATGTAAATTCTTTGCGTCTAAGACTGCCTTAACAGGCGCTTTGATTTGGTCAAAAGAGAGTCTGCGATTAACCGCTTCTCTTGCCTCTTTTAAGGTTGTTTGAATGCCAATTTCAAATTGAAACAGACCTGGTCTAACCGTCTTTAAAAAGTCAATATCTGCTGGTCTGAGTAATTCCGCCGTAATTTCAAAGTGAAAATTGGTAAAACCTCTGTCTTCTTGCGCTAAAAATTGCCATAGCAATAAGGCCCGGTCAGGATTGGCGTTAAACGTCCTGTCAATAAATTTTACTTGGGTTACTTCCGCTGCTAAAAACTGCTTTAAATCTGCCTTCACTAAGTCTAAATTTCTAAAGCGTACGCCTTTTGTTGCAGATGACAGACAATAACTACAATTATATGGACAGCCCCTTGAAGACTCATAGTATAAAATTCGGTGCTCTAGGGTATCCAAATCTGGATATGGAAATGCAAGCAGGTCCATGTTTAAGTGATCTTGGTCTGGATTGTCAACTATCTCGCTGTGTCTACGCCAAGTTAAGCCTTTAATCGCCGCTAGGGCTTCTTCATTATTTTCTGTCGTTAAGGCATTCATCAACTGCTCTGTAGCCTGTTCGCCTTCTCCCCGAATAATATAGTCGATGAAGGGACTATTTCTTAGCTCCATATTGCTGTCAAAACTAACTTCTGGCCCTCCACATACGATAATGAGCTTTGGCATTAGTTTCTTTAGTTGTGCCGCTAAAATTCTCGTTTCAGTCCCATTCCATATATAAACCGAAAATATAAGCACATCCGGCTTATGGCGGTACAAGTCACCAAGAATCTGGTATAGTGGGGTATTGATGGTATACTCTGCCCACGTTGTCGGCTGATTACGTTCATTCAGCCAATTGCTGATTAGCCTAAGCGCTAATGACGTGTGGGTAAACTTCGAATTTAGTGTGGTCAATAGTATTTTCATGTAAACTCCTATTGTTCAGAATCCTACTACCTCAAGATCCTTTTAGTTCAAGGTCTTTTGCTAACAGTCTTCTAGCAATGCTTCATATAATGCGATATATTGGTCAACAATTACCCGTTCGTGGAAAACTTCACTTGCCCTTTTACGGCTATTATCCGCAAACCTTCTGTAAAGTGTTTCGTCCTGAAGAATTTTAAGGCCATTGGCAATCATATCTTGGACATCACCAACCTCTGATAAATAACCGGTTTCGCCATGAATCACCACTTCGGGAATACCACCCGTATTGCTAGCTATAACAGGCACTTCACACGCCATTGCCTCTAACGCGACCAGTCCAAAAC
>JBGSUZ010000040.1:0-15287 GCA_041753235.1 Acidaminobacteraceae bacterium | reverse complement strand
GTCAAAGTGTTAGAAGGTTTAAAGGTGACCTGATGGTTACGGATACGCCAAAAATAAAAAAAGTCGTCAAAATGAAGTTAAACCTCATTTTGATGACTTTATATTTTTTAGCATAATAGAAGGCCTAGCTAAAATCTGTGTCTAATTTCTTCTTAGCCAGTTTTAGAGCACTGCTAAAGCTAGTTCCAGCATAGTAAACCTTAAAGGTATCATCGTTGGAATAGCCCTGAGTTTTTACAAGTGCACTAACATTGCCTTTAGAGTCGATAGTGATTCTCAGTTTTTTAAAGTCATTCTTGCCGCTCTTTACAGTGGGTTTTTCTTTACTGACACTGACAAAAGCAGTTTTAAGCGCATCTTTACTGGTTTTATAGAAGCTTGCCTTCTCAACATTGTAGATGTCGAAAACCGTAATTTTATTGGCTTCAACGAGTATACTGACAGCACCATCATCGGATACATAATAACCGCATTTGATTTTACTGTCTGAATAATAAGTAGTCTTAGCCGCAAAGGCTGGCATGATCATAGCCATGCAGAGAAGTGCCGCTAATAAGAGCGTAAACGTTTTTTTCATGGAGAGCCTCCTTTTTTTACAATTTATACGATGCCGTATAGGTTTGTCAATCGATTGGATGACCTATCAACCCATAGGCTTATTGCTCGAAGCTGTAGGCCTGCGTCATATTTTTTAATAACACTTCAACGGGAACTTGATAGCAGTAGCCGCTGTACTGACCTTGAAGTGCGCTAGGCAGTGGTTCGTAGAAGGTATGAGACGGCAGTGGGTCAAACACAATCGCCTTGCCATTTACAAAGTCCTTAACCACTAAAAAGTGTTCAGTACCACTGGTGTAACGCAGTTCCGAGTTTAAAAGCGTGGACAGAAGCACAATTTTACCAGACCTTATTTCAGAAGCAACCTGAGCTTTTACTGACGCGGAAGCAATTTTTGAACGGAGCTGAGCGTCTGGCATGTAGCGCTCATCGAAAGGTTTTAGCGTTTTATAAGGTACGCCGTATTGCTGACTGAGTTGAGCGAGCAATTTTGGCATATGAACACGGGGCGTAGCCGTTATGTCGAAGTCTTTGTCCTTAGCGAGTTTGATAACCGTTGGTGGGTTGACCTCAACATTGTCTGGGGTCAGGTAATTAAAGATCATAGTAGCGGAAAGTGGTCCGCAGCCGGTTCTAGAAATGTTGCTGTAGCTAAAGCGCATAAGTTTCCATGCACTGTTTGTCTGGGAGAAATAGGCAAAATCAGTTTTGTGAGCAGCTGGTTTTGCAATGACAGGAGGCGCATCTAGGTGCCAGTTGTCGTATTTAAAGGCAAAGCCCTGCCTAGTCATGACTTGGTCAGGAACCAGCCAATTAGCCATATCTACGTTGTACTGAACACCGTCAAGGTTGGCAATTAGCGAGTAGTGGAGTTTATCATCCAGTTCTGAGACCCTATAACGTGAAGGAATGTTGGCGTCTAACAGCAACTGTTGAAGCATGATAATGTCGGCGTTGGTGTTGGTTTTATAAGGTTCTAGTGCCTTAAGTATCTGTTCGGCACGAGTGATTGAGGGACGTGAAATGTCCAATTGAAGCGGTTTAATCGCCTGCCTCAGTTTTTCGAGGTGGGGTTTAGAAAATTCCATTGCCAGTTCAGTGCCTTCTGGTTTTGGAGTGAGTTGGTAGCCGCGAATTTGAATACTTTGGTCAGGAGAGGCAGCTAAAAAGGCCTTGAACTGCTCAGGGTTTGCAAGTGCTGAATCCGTAGGCAGTGTCAGTGTCATTTGCGATTGTGAAACGGCGTTCCAAATAAGCGTGGTCTCTGTGGTTGGCAAATCGTTGGTGGTAGAAGCGAAGCAGCTTCCGGTAAGGGCAAAAATGAGACTGGCGCTAATGAGTAGTCTTTTCAATTAATAACCTCCTGTAACCATATAAAAGTAATGCTGCTATAACACCGATGCTGATCATTAGGTTGCTAGCAGGTGTCAGCATAGTGTCTGTCCATAAAAGCATCAAGGCTTTAATGATAAGTCCGTGGAAGAGATAAATCAGCGCAGAGGCACGTCCAAGCCCTGAGAGTAGCGTTACTTTTTTAGAAAAAGTGAAAAAGGCGCCAAGTGCAGAAACGGTGCCAATAACATAAAGGCTAAGTCGAGTCAAAAGGCCAGCTAAGTAACTGACGTCCATGTCTACATAATCTTGGTTTAAGAAGACAGCGCGGTAGTTGATAAGTTCAAGTTGAGAAATTAACAAGCCCAGCAGTATAACGAGCAAAATACCCGTCAAGGCCTTTTTAAAGGGTGACAAATACTCTGCTATAGGAAATGACTGTTTTTCATAGAGGAGCACCCCAATCAAAAAATAAGGGTAATAGGTCAAAATTCTAGGCGAAACGATGTTAAAGCCTTCTGTTGGCAGCATGCCAATCAACAAACCGCCAATCAATGCACCTGCTAAAGGTAGCCAAACCCCACGCTTAGTGAGCAGGGGCGTTAAAAGCACCCAGAAGCACATGGCGATTAAGTACCAAAGTAAGCTGTAGTAAATAATATCTGCTTGAAATACCAAACAAACGGCGGTGAAGATAATTTGACCAATTAGAAGATAAACCGCATATTTTTTGATGCGACTCAAGGTGGAAGAACGGCTTACTTTATAGAGGTAACCGGAAACGAGGCAGAACAGTGGCATATGGAACGTATAGATGCCAAAGAAAAGACCTTTTAACAAGTCGCTTTCTTTAATACAAGGTTGTATAAAATGACCAAAGACAACGAGTAGAATAGCAAAGCCCTTCAAATTGTCAAATAGGTAGTTGCGTGGATTGGTTGCTTGTGCCATTGGTGTCCTCCTTACTCGTAAACTTCCTCGTCATTAAAATGCCACCACTCGCCGTTGTAGATGCTAAACCCACTGTCTACCATCGCTTTTTGGAGCACTTTTAGAAATGCGTTGTCTGTGTGGTTTCGTGTCTTTACGTTGTCTGTGAACTCTAAATAAGGCGTAGGGTCCTGTCTTTCTCCGCCAACGGATTCAATCGTCAGGTCAACCGCTTGTCCAGACTGGTGTCGGCTCTTTCCTGGGTGTGCGACATAGTTATAACCGCCGCCTACATCACCCGTTAAGTTTTCATAGTGCTGGCGAAGAAACGTTTGAGTCTGCTCGTCACGGTAGGCGCAAAAAATGACAATGTTATAACCAAGGTCTCTTAGCAGTGCATCCGCTTTAATAAGTTTTTGAAGTGTTCCGTATTTGATGCGAATATCGTCAACGGGTATAAGTTTTTCCACCATTTTGCCATCTTCCGTCAACAAGAACGGTGTGGTTTTATAGAAGGGATCTTCTATAACCACTAAATAATCGCTTAATTTAACCAGTTTAGATAGTTCTGGTGGGGTTTCGGTTTCTGTAACTGTGGTTTCTACAGGCGTGTCAGTAGTGTCTGGCGTATCCGTTGGTACGCTATTGTCAATAAAGGTATTTTCAGAAGCTTTAGCCTGTGCAATAGCTTCTTTTGCGTTAGCTATAGCAAGGGCTTCTTCGGCCTTAACAGCAGTTTTATGAATTTGAACCATCCAAAAACAAAAGGTAAAGGTAAGTACTGCCACAAAGGCAGCGAGGATACTGATATGCTTGGGTTTTATGAGAATCACTCCTTTATATTGTAAAAAACATTTGCATTTATCGTCTATAAACATTATAGTATAGCCTGAAACTTGTGAAAAGAGTAGAACGATGGAGGCAATATCATGAAATGGAATAAAGTAATGAAAGTTTTTGCAGCCAGTGTCGTGGCTATTTTGACTATTGGTGTGGTCTCGAGAGGCTTCCTGCCAGTTAACACCTATGGTGCACCAACGGTTACAACCTCATCGGCGGCAGTAGAAGTAACGCCTGCCAAACCTGAGGCTGTTGACGTTATTGTCATCCAGTCTGAGGCATTTATTGATATAACAAAGGTTGAAGAAATGACTTTTTCAAAAGAGCCATTAACTCATTATAAACTATGGCGCGAGAAATCCCAGCATGGATTACTCAAAGTTCCTGTTAACGGTGGTCTGACTTGCAATTCAGAATTTGAACTGCTAACGGGTATTCGTCAAAATAGCATCTCCTATCTTACTTTCGTAGACCGAGTTGCAAAGCAAAAAGAAAAAGTCAACTCACTGGCTTGGCTACTTAAAGCTAACGGATACTCAACCCTAGGCATTCACCCACATTTGAGAACTTACTTTAATCGAGATGTGGTATACCCTCTAATGGGGATAGATAAGTTTATTTCCGTGGAAAATTTTCCAGAGCCTAAGCGCTATGGCAGCTGGGTGAGAGATAAAGACGACTTTGACATGGTATTGAAACAACTGAATAAAGGCACCAAGAAAAAGTTTATTTTTAACGTTACTGTTCAGAATCATGCACCTTTTTGTGCAAAGCCAGAACCAATCACAGTCACATCAAAAGCATTTGTAAACGATGAAGATAAAATATCTATGCAAAATTATGCAACGGGTCTTTACCAGACCGATTTAGAACTGGATCGCTTCATGAAGGCAATTGACAAGCGTGAAAGACGAACCATCGTCGTTTTCTATGGAGACCATCAACCAACTAAAAATCATAAATCATTTGCCAACATGGAATACTTTAAGAAAAACGGTTATTATACGACGGAATATTTTATTTACGACAATAAAGGCAAGCTTGAAAAGCAGAATAAAGACATAGCGCTCATTCAAATGCGTTATGAGATAGAAGCCGCAATAGGCATTCAGCAAGATACTGCGTTAAAAGCATATGTGGTCACGGAAGGCTACAGTGCTTATGACAATATCAAAGTGACAGATATGCAGGAATTTTATAAGGGTGAAAACAGACGGTTGAGATAGTCTGTTTGAAGAAAAATAAAGGACCTATGCGACTATGCAGAGGTCCTTTTTTAATGTCTGTCATTATTTCTTTTGAGAAGTTGGTGGTTTACTTTGTTTTAACTTAATAAGGTCTTTGTTAAGGCGGTTGCTGCTAGTTTCTATTAAAGCCAGATAACCGTTGGCATCTGCATCGCTTAAGGCAGTAGATTTTAACTTCATACTAGTGGACTTGCTTAATTTGAGTGCGGCTTCATAAGTGGACACACTAGGTTTTATATTGGCAGACTGAACGGCTTTGGCAAAGGGCATGAAAATTTGGTCGAGTTGCTTTTTATTTTCTGTCTGTTTTAAGGCCATAAGTTCATAGGCTGCTACTTCAAGTACGCCCTTAGGGTGCTTGGTTTGCAGATAAAGGTTTTCTAGTGCCACATAATTTGCCTTAGTAACAGAGGACGCCAATGTCTTAGTAGCAATGTCTAAACTTATGTTATATTCATACCCTTTTTTTAGGTCGGCTAAATCTGGTTTACCATCGTCGGGCTTGTCAAAAACCGGAGAAGGACTGTTTAAAATTTCAGCAATACCTGCTTCACTGTAATTTCCAGAAATGTAGTATTGGTCTGGCTGTGCGTTGCTTTCTACTACGGGTTCCACCAGTTCACTCCAAGAAAAGTCTTTGCTTTTTAAAAAGTCATTGTCTTTTAAAAATAAACTGAAGCTGGCATTGAAGTTGTTATTAGTTGGGTCAACGTGAAACCATTGATCTTTTATTTTAACCACATTCCAGAGGTGATCGCCCTCGTGAAGGCGGCCTTCTTGATGACGCACCTCAAGGCCTGCCGCACGGGCCATTTTATAGAAAAGTAGAGCATAGGCTTGGCAAACCCCTTTTCTGGATTGAATCATATGATAAGGGTCGTGAATTTGTTCTTCTGAGTCGTAGATAAATTGAGTAGACAAATGCTCTGCAATTTTTCTGGCGCGCCAGTAATCGCTGAGACCTTCTAAATTTAAGGACTTCAAAGTTTCTTCAATATAGCGATTGACGAAGACTTCATTCTCAGCAGCTGAATTGCGGGTGAGCTTGACGCGCAGTTTAGAACTTTTGCCGTTATCTGTTATGAAGAATTCTAGTTCGCCCAGTGAATAATAGCGATACTCATCGAATTGGAGACCTTGTTTGACAAGCGGCACTAAATCACCTAATTGTTCGAGAGATCCGGCGTAGTCTATTGTAAAATCTGTTTCGTCCTGAAGTTCATGGGTGTAAATTTCGTAAATTAAATCGGATGCGTCATAGGATACGGCAAAGGCAGTCGGTGTCATAAGTGAGCCAATTAGCAGGAGAGAAATAACTTGTTTTTTTAACATGGGAACCTCCAATACATAAAAAAATAGATTGAATCCCTAGTCTTTAATTTGCTATAATATGCCCTAATTATACCTAAAAGGAGGCCAATAGTCATGCAAAAGCTACTGGATGGCATTGTAAAGTTTCGTCGAGGTGACTTTGAAGCGCACCGCGAGTTATTTGATCACTTAAAAAAAGAACAGAAACCTCATACACTTTTTATTGCCTGTTCAGATTCGCGTGTAGACCCGAACATGATTACGGGGACATTGCCGGGAGAACTATTTATTATTCGCAATGTCGCGAATATTGTACCGAGTTATCGGGAGACCTCTGAGTATGTTGCGACAACGTCTGCAATAGAATATGCAGTATTGTCTTTAGGTGTAGAAAATATTATTGTCTGTGGTCATTCCAATTGTGGTGGTTGCTCCGCGTGCCTTAATCCAGGCCCTCATTTAGACCTTCTTCCTCACACAAGAAAGTGGTTGGAATTAGCAGAACCAGTACGTCAGCGAGTTATAGCAGAAATACCAGAAAGCGAGCCTGAGGCCCGTGAATGGATGATGGAACAGGCAAATGTGGTTGAACAACTCAAGCACCTGATGAGTTTTCCTTACATTCGTGAAAGGGTGCTAACGGGAAAGATTCAAGTCAGTGGCTGGTATTATTTGATAGAAACCGGAGAAATCTATATTTATAATCGAGAAGAAGGTGAATTTTTACTTGCAAATGGGTAAAAGTAACTCAAAGAAAAGGGCACATTTTATTAAAGTGGTAGCCCGGTTGGGGGAATTTGCATGAAATTGACCATGAAAGAACTGGCCTATATAAGCCGAATGTATGAAGGTATATCTGAAATAAGTCTTTTAGCTAATCTGGAAAAAATTGAAGATGGCTCTACCTTGTTTAGTCTGATGGAAAAGGAAGTGCTAGTATCTGACGAACTTTCAGAGGAAGCAAAAGACATTCTAGATGTAGTTGCAAGTGCTAGTGACTGTGCGAGAATGTTTATACAGGATCGTTTTTGCATCGTGGAGAAATATATTTATAGGTTCAAGGATCGGCTTATTTTAGTGGAAAATGATGAGGGCGAAATGGTCTTTTCAGAAATTGAGACGCTCTCGGAATCACTGGAAGAGTTATCTGAACTGATAGGTACGTCTCATTTAAAATCAGCCGATGTGGAGGGTGTTTTTAATTATAATGAATTGGTAATCTTACTGGGTTGTATTGACTATGCCCGAGGTTATTACCACAAAGTTTATTTAGGGGAAGCGGAGTCTTTGCTTCATTTTGATGAAAAGGCGATTCTTGATCGACTAAAACTATGCCGAGAAACGGATTTATCTCAACTTTTAACCCGCAATTACGGATTAAAAATACCAACTGATAAGGCTTGGACCAAGGCATGGAACAAGCTGGGCGAAAGAGGCTGTTTGACCGTTGCACCTGAAGCACCGGGAAAAATGACACTTGAAGAAACTTACAGGTTATTTGCAAAGGGCTTTTTAATTCCAGAAACACTCATGACGCTGGAAAAGCTAGGGTATAATAACGCTGGGGAAATTGTAACGGCGACAAGCCTTTGTGTCAGTGCAGGTCTCAAAGATCTGCTATTCCTATCCATGGGTAGCGACGACGGTGAAATTGCTTCTGTGTCTGGGGCAGATTTACAGCGGTTTGTTGAGAATTTTATGAGCTGTAATGTGATTAATTCTAAAGAATGAGGACGGTGTAACGCTCAATAAAATAAGAACTGAGTTTTTAGAAAACTTAGTTCTTATTTTATTGTGGGTTTGTATTAAAATACTGGTCTCACTGCAAATTTATTTTGGAAAATAATATAAAAATAGAAATTACAAGTAAAACTATAGAGCAATTAATTACAACGCAAAACATTGACAAGCTTGAAATGATGGTGTATATTCATCGTGGTTACTTATTATGTAAAATTAGTAAAAGTAATCTATTATTTTTTGTGTTTGGTTTTCACAGCTAATCTAAATTGACAAAATGGAGGTAAAACAATGTTTAAAAAGTTCACATCAGTGCTCTTAGTGCTAACAATGTTACTCTCAGTCTGCACGGCATCTTTTGCAACTACTAGTGTTTCAAATTCAGGTATTGATGAAATACTTAGAAAACAAGATGACGCATATCGAAAAAAAGGTTTTGAATTGGTCAAAAGAGAGATTGAAGTCATTACGCCGAGTCAGAGAGTTAAGCGAAGTGCTGTAATCGGTAGTGGCGATTTACAATCATACAGCGGGTATAAAATGCGTTATTCTAAAGTGAATTCACAGTATAATGAAGCACCAACAACAATTGGCCAGGGTGAAGCAGCTAGAAGTTTGCTTTCTAAAGCCTTCAATGTTACAATCGGATTAGCAACTCCTGTATGGGTGTGGGTTCCTGCAACTATTCTTGGTATTGATCCAGCTGCTTTTAAAGGTACAAGTGGTGATTTGTTAACTAGCCAAGTTCAGTATATTGACACAACAATTATCGTAGAAATTGAAGATAAAAAAGGAAGACATTCTGGATACTCTTATTATCCTTATTCAACGACTCATTCTGTTGAAGCAATCAATAATGTAACTTTTTCTGGAATGGATAAAAATGGAAGATCGGTTACAAAGCATGGGCAAGACAGAAAGACTGTTACTTCTAAACACTACAATGATTTTGATTGGATGCGTAGAATGGCATATGAAAATTATCTATATGGCAAAACTGATGCGTTTGACAAAATATTGTATTAATAAAAGATAGGACTTGATAAAATGAGTAAGAGGGGACATAGAAGTTATATAGAAAGCGTTACACTTAATTTCATCGCTATGCTTGCTGGATTGACAATTTTAGTATTTAGTGCATTTAGCAATCAAATTATTAATACTGGTTTTAGAACTGATTGGATATTTGCGATTGTGGGTTTTTCGCTTGTTCTATATTATGGGATATTGAATTTAAAGTGTCCCTATTGTAAGCACACTATAGATGTCAGAGGTGCATTTTATATATCTAAATGTCCGCATTGTGGAAGGGATCTAAAAGAAAAAGAATAGACACTTAAGCCAAACACAAATATTAGTAAAAAGACACATGATTTTTACCGTTGAGGTAAGAATGTCATGTGTTTTTTTATACATGCCATTGCCACTTTAGGTGGAGTAGAATCTAACTCTCTGGTTAGAAATACAGTTTAGAATAAATAAAATCAAAAAAAGGGATTGACAGTCGATTAAAGACTTTGTATAATCATACACAAGTTATAAATATACAAACAAATGAATAAACAAAAGCAACGATTCAGGAAAAATATTCGAGGTGTGTCTTACCAGACGGTGCCTGACGGAAAACCAGCAAGGTGAGGAAGATGGAAGCTCACCCACAAGTCAACGAATTGAGAGTCTTGAGGAGCTCATGTCAAGGAGTCTAAGGACCGAAGGGCATGCGGGGGCCAACCGTTACAGTGGCTAGAAATAACTGGTGCCTGCTCAGTGAGGTGTCATCAGCGTTTCGATTAATGAAGTTGGGTCTAAGGACTTAATTGGGTGGTACCGCGGAAACATTCGCCCCAAGTAGATGGGATGAGTGTTTTTTTATTGCTCGAAATGCATAAATAACCGTAAAATATAATAAATAACCAATCGTTAAGGGGGCATTTACATGAAAAAGAAAGTTGTATTAGCGTATTCAGGCGGCTTAGATACCTCAGTTATTCTCAAATGGCTAGAAGTGACTTATGACTATGAAGTCATTGCGGTATGTGTAGACGTAGGTCAAAAGGACGACTACCAAGCGGTTAAGACAAAAGCACTGCAAACCGGGGCTAGCAAAGCCTATGTAGTAGATGCTAAGGAATCCTTTGTAAAGGATTATCTCTTTAAAGGCATACAAATGGGCGCAGTTTATGAAGATGATTACCTACTTGGGACTGCATTCGCAAGACCGTTGATTGCAGAACACTTAGTTAAAATAGCACTTGAAGAAGGCGCAGAGGCCATTGCCCACGGCGCGACAGGCAAAGGCAACGACCAAGTTCGTTTTGAAGCTGGCGTCAAGGCACTTGCGCCACACCTCAAGGTCATTGCACCTTGGAGAATCTGGGATCTTAAATCTAGAGAGGATTGTATTGACTTTGCAGTGAAACACAACATTCCTATTCCAGTTACGAAGAAAGATATTTACAGCAGAGATGAAAACCTCTGGCATATCAGCCATGAAGGTGGCAATTTAGAAGACCCTTGGCAGGCTCACGAAGCAGGCGTTTACAAATGGTGTGAAACACCGGAAGCCGCAGTGGACGAGCCAGAAGTCGTTACAATTGGCTTTGAGGCAGGCGAACCTATTTCAGTTAACGGTGAGACGCTTACGCCCGTAGAACTGCTCAAAAAACTCAATGCGCTAGGCGGTAAGCACGGCGTAGGAATCATAGACATTGTTGAGAACAGACTGGTCGGCATGAAGTCCAGAGGGGTTTATGAAACACCGGGCGGCACCATGCTTTACGAAGCGCACAAGGCACTGGAAAAACTCACATTAGATAGAAGTACTCTGAGCTTTAAAAAGCAAGTGTCACTCAAATATGCTGAATTAGTGTATGACGGCCTTTGGATGACCCCACTTAAAACAGCTATGGACGCCTTTGCCCAGTCAATCAATCAAGTGGTAACGGGTGACGTTCAGCTTAAACTCTATAAAGGCAGCTGCAAAGCCGTTGCCAGCCAATCGCCATTTTCACTCTACAGTGAAGACTACGTGACCTTTGGCGCAGACGAAGTCTACAATCAAAAGGATGCAGAAGGGTTCATTCAACTCTTTACACTGCCACTTACCCTCAGAGCGCTCATGAATGAAGCGAAGAGCGGTACAACAGGTGGCAACACCCAAGCGCCACTGGCTAAGGCAGGTCTCTAATGGCTGGCGGCAAACTCTGGGGCGGCCGCTTCACAGGGCAGACGGACCCACTGGCGGAGGCGTTCAACGCCTCCATAGAAGTCGACCAAGCCTTGTTAGAGGAAGACATTGCCGGGTCCATTGCCCATAGCCGCATGCTAGAGAAAATTGGCGTATTAAGTTCAGAAGAGCAGCAGCTTATAGAGGCTGGGCTTCTCAAAGTAAAAGTTAAATTTTTAGAGCACCCTGAACAGTTCTCAATTGCTCAGGAAGACATACACATGAATATAGAACACGCCCTGACCGCTGAAATAGGCGATGTAGGCAAGAAACTTCACACCGCCAGAAGCAGAAACGATCAAGTCGCGCTAGACTTTAGGCTCTATGTCATGAAGCAAAATAAAGCTTTAAAAGAAGCCTGCCTTCAACTTATGGCAGTTCTGCTAGAAAAAGCAGAGGCCCATTCAAACGACCTCATGCCGGGCTACACGCACTTACAGCGGGCACAGCCTATTACTTTAGGGTTTCACCTACTGGCTTATGTGGCTATGCTCAGCAGAGACGTGGCAAGACTCAATGAACAATATCCAAGAATCAGCAGCATGCCACTGGGTTCAGGCGCTTTAGCAGGACTACCTTATCCTAGTGATAGGGAGTTTTTAAAGGAAACCCTCGGGTTTGAATCCATTGCCCTTCATGCGATGGATGCGGTAAGCGACAGAGACTATGCCATTGAATTTTTAGCAACAGGCTCACTCCTGCAAATGCACCTTTCTAGACTGGCAGAGGAACTAATTCTCTGGTCTAGCTCAGAATTCGGCTTCATTAAACTCCACGACGCCTACTGTACTGGAAGCAGCATTATGCCGCAAAAGCGTAACCCTGACGTAGCAGAGCTTATAAGGGGCAAAACGGGACGAATCTACGGCAATTTACTAAATTTACTGACCACACTCAAAGCACTACCACTGGCTTATAACAAGGACTTGCAAGAAGATAAAGAACCCGTCATAGACACAGCCAAGCAGCTGCTAAATGCCTTGGAGCTTATGGCAAGAATGGTGGAGACGGCTGAGTTTCAAACGAAAAAAATGGCCCAGTCAGTAGAAGCGGGCTTCTTAAATGCGACAGACCTAGCAGACTATTTGGTGTCGAAGGGTCTTCCCTTTAGACAAGCACACGAAGTTTCCGGCAAAGCGGTCGGACAGGCTGAATGCGAAGGCTTGACGCTCATGGAACTGCCTCTGGAAGTGTATCAGGCACTGGTCAACGAAGTTAGTAATGCCCAAACCGTTCAAGTCGATGATAATCTTTATCAGGCCATTGATTTAGCTTACAGCATTAGCCAAAAGAAAAGCAGGGGTTCAACAGCTCCAGAAGAAGTACAGCACATGCTGACACATTATAAAAATATGCTTCAAACACTATAAAAACAGGATAAGAAAGGGCGAGGAATAAGATTCCTCAAGGTGATTATTATGGGTCAAACGAAGATGCTTCAAAAAATGATGAAAAATGTATTGATTGGTATGAGTGTACTTGCAATTGGCTTAGCAGGTACTGGTTGTGCAAAACAGGCAGAAGCCCCTGCAAAAGCTGCAGCGGAGAACACATCAGCGCCAGTAACAGCAGGTAAGCTTGCAGAGATTCAGGAAAAGGGTAAGATTGTTCTTGGAACTTCCGCAGACTACCCACCCTATGAGTTCCATAAGACAATAGAAGGTAAAGACACCATTGTCGGCTTCGACATTGAAATTGCTAAAGCGGTGGCTGAAAGCTTAGGTGTTGAGTTAGAAATTGTGGATATGAAATTTGAAGGCTTATTGCCAGCACTGACAGGCAACAAAATTGACTTCATTGTAGCAGGCATGAATCCAACAGAAGAGCGTAAGAAGAGTGTAGACTTCTCTGTGGAATACTATGAAGCACACCAGACAATTCTTGTTATGGCAGATCAAGCACCGACCTTAAGCACGCTTGAAAGTTTTAAAGGCAAGACTATTGGCGTACAAAAGGGCACTTTGCAGGAACAAATTGCAACTGAAAAGTTTACGGACTCTCAAGTCAAAGGGATTGGCAAAATTCCAGACCTAATCATGGAACTTAAAACGGGTAAAATCGATGGCATTGTTTTAGCAGATACAGTTGCAAAATCTTATGTAACAAACAACGCGGACTTAGCTACAAATGGTATGGACTTAGGCTCCGAAGGGGGCGTAGCCATCGCTATGGCTAAAGGAAGTCCTGAACTCACTGAAGCGGTAAACCAGAAGCTTGAAGCACTTATGGCTGAAGGCAAAGTTGACCAGTGGATTACAGATGCTAACTTAATGGTAGAAACTGAATAAAAACTGTGTTGTAGATAGCACAACAAAATACCCTGAACCTAGTAACGGTTCAGGGTATTTTGTTGGTGTGATTTGTGTTTATTATACGGCGCGCTTAACGAACTTTAAAGAATGAAATATCTTCTTTGAGCTTGCTGAGTAATAAGTTTAGGTCGTGGAGTGAATCGAGTTTGTCGAGCAGGTGTTCTGTCAGTTCATTTGAAAGTTTAAAAGTGTTTGCACCAATTTTTTCAATTTCTACAGAACTTTCAGCGATTGTACCAACGGCCTTGGTAATTTCCTCAGTAGCAATGGCTTCCTCGGCTGTAGCGGTGTTGATATCACTCATGGCATCATTGACTTGCTTAGAAATATCGATGATGGCAGTGATGTCAGACTTGACGACTTCTGTCAGTTTGGTACCACTTTCGACATGGTCAATGACTGCTGCAGTAGAAGATTTGACGATTCGTATTTCTTGCTGGATATTTCTAATAATGTCTTCGATTTTCTCGGTTTCTTTATTAGTCAATTCAGCTAATTTACGAATTTCGTCTGCGACAACGGAGAATCCACGACCAGCCTCGCCAGCACGAGCGGCTTCAATTGCGGCGTTAAGGGCCAGTAGGTTGGTTTGGTCAGATAGGTTATTAATAGTAGTTGTAATGCTGCCAATGTCGCTAGAAAGTTCTGTGAGTCGGTCAATTTGAAGATTGGTTTCTGAAACAGAGGCATTTACTTGTACCATGTTAGTGCTCATATTGCCAACATTTTTAAAGCTGCTTTGCGCAATGCTAAAGGATTTATTAGAAATGTCTAGAGCATTTTTGGCATTTGATGAAACATCGTGGGTAGTCGCTAAAATTTCTTCTAAACCAGCTAATGACTCTTCTGTACTGGCGACTTGGTTGCTGACGTGATCCAGTACACTTTCAATTGAAGTTTTCAACTGCAGAATCCCTTCGTCCATTGCGTCTGGAATCTCTCTGTAATATTTAGACTCTCTGCCTTTTGCAAAATTGTCCATTGAACCAATGAGAGCAGTATACTCTTCTTCAGCGCGATGAATAACTTCAGAAATTTCAGCAATGACCGTTGCGAGCTTATCTAAGAAAAGGTTGTAGCTATTACCCATTTGGCCTAGTTCATCTTGAGATTTGCTATTTATTTTCGAAGTGAGATCACCTTTAGCAGAGATGCTGAATTGATGACTGAAATTGTTGATTCTATTACCAATTGAGCGTCCTAGAAGCAATGAAAGTACTAGTGAAATAATCAAGCCTACTATAGCAATAGTAAACAGAGAATTTCTAATTTTATAAGCGTCTGCATAAACTTCTGAAAGCACAGGTGCAGCGACGAGAATCCAACCGTTGTCGAGTTTGTCATAGGACAAGATTTTATCCTGACCGTTCAGTTTGTAATAAATAAAGCCAGTGGATTCTTTAGAGTTGGCAATTTGGTCTGCGAGTCCGCTCAATTTGCCGTCTTCAACTTCACGCAAGTTTTTAAAATCTTTGTTAGGGTGATATAAAAAGTCAAAGTTGCTATTCATAAGTGCTAAGTAACCGGTATCATAAATTTTGACCTTAGCAAGGTCTTCACTAAGTTTGTCGAAGAAGTAGTCACTGCCACCAATGCCAATCAGGATACCATCTTTTTCAAATTTACGGCTATAACTCATAATGTTAGCGTTCCACGGTTCCCAAAAGTAAGGGTCTGACCAATAAGTACCATTAATCACAGCTTCGGCCCACCAAGCGTCTTTGTCGTAGCCGCCTGCATAAACATCGTATTCTCCCTCACGCTGCATTTTACCATCTTTATTAGTATAGG
>JBGSUZ010000039.1:0-2962 GCA_041753235.1 Acidaminobacteraceae bacterium | reverse complement strand
ACAGATTTTTCATCTGCTCTGCCACTTCTTGGTCGTACGTCTCTAATCTTTCCATAGGCTCAACAGTATACTCATTTCGCACACTCGCACAACTTACCTATCTTCTCACTTGAGGTTTCTATTTAATCCTCATTCCTAAATTGTGCAAAGAGGCGCGCATGACCCAGTTGAGAGCGCAAGTCATCCCGTTGCCAATATGCCGCCGCCCAGGTTAGCAGCTTCTGAAAGTTCGCTTCGGCTGACGCCTGATCCAATTGTTCAGAACTTTCAGAACCGCGCTGGCGGAGACTGGTCAGACAGGCCGCTTGGTCAAGATCCAACCAAATCAGCTGATCGGCGTTGACCATGAACATTTCTGCCAATTCACCAAAAACGCCTTCGACGATCCAGTTTTTACGCTGAGCCAGCGTTGCAATTTCAGCATAGACCACGTCCTTGGGGCGTTTGCGGTTGAAGCCGCCCGGTTCCCAAAACAGGGCATCCAGGTGAACAAGCGGATAACCAAAGTAGTCACTCAATCTGCGGGCCAAGTAACTTTTCCCAGACCCGCTGTTGCCGATAATCACAATTCTTTCCATCGTCTTCCTCCCCGCGGTGACGAATAACGCGTGACATGACCAGAAGACCACCTGCACTTAAACAATATTAACGCAGATATTATTAGAATGGGCAAATGTGGGAATATGGGTTTCATGAAGGATAAGGATATAAATAGCAAGCCGTAGATATGGTCGCAGGTCGATGTACAGGAAAAGTAAAGTCGGGCGATGACAGTACGCTCGACTTGCGGCATAACGAAAAAGAGTCAACGGAATATTCCGTTGACTCTTTTTTCTGGCGGAAACGACGGGAGTCGAATACGCACATGGCGAAATAAAATTCTGTTTCTTCCCAGGCGTGTTGCCAAACAACACTTCTCTGTTATTCTAACAGAAGCCAAGACAACTTTCAACTAAATAGTACTAGGAAGTTGGTTGGAGGTATTCCAATCTTCTTCCTACTATTGCATAGCTTCTAATTTATTTAGCTGATTGGTCATTTCTGAACCGGATCCAAGAAACCATTTTCGATCAGATAGGTCTGGTTTTTTGGTGTTAGCGCCCACTTCTGCGCAACCGTTGATAAGGTATAGAGTTTGGTTGTCGAATTAAAGTTAAGCCATTGGCGATTCACCATCACATCTAAGGCGCTGTAAACGGTTGGATCCTTTACGCGTATCCCCTTCTTTTGCAATACCCCTTGCACCACGTCTTGCATATTGAAACTATGGAACTTGCGTGTCCCACTCTCGAATGTAACCAGATTCAAGCTGGAAGCCATGCACCATCCCCACCCCAACCAGGTGTTAGATGCCTTCCCTTGAAATCGTTCACCTGGTACTTTCAGTTTCTTTGGATCCGTGATGACCGTAGTCGTAGGGGGAGCAGATGCAATCTGCGCAGCAGCGGATGGTTCTGGTAGAGTGGCCGATAAGGCTTTTTCAATCACTACTTCTAACGTGGATGATACCGGCAATGCTTTTTCAATTTCCGATACTGGTACTTTGCCTGCCTCCAGAATCCCCGCCACAACTTCGTCACGACTTATCAAACATGCAGTATCTAGTTGATTGATCAGGGCATAGACAATTGCGCGTGAGATGGCGTAAGGAGTAGTTTCATAAAAAATAGAAGCTGCATACTTTTTCAAATATCCCTCGACACTGAGCGGAATTGTCACTGTAATTTCCATTTACCTCTCCTTTAGTGAAATAAATAAGGACTTTTATTAGGAAAACTAAGAATATTGTAAGTTTTTAATATAATTGTAATTATACGGTTCCTACGTATAACTGTCAAAGCTTCGTGGCTATTATACGTGCTAAAAGTCTACATCACGACTATTGACAAGGATATTCTAAACGGTTTAGTATGAAAAGTGATAGCACTTGCCTACCCTACCAACTGTATCAAAGTCGCTTAGGTGACACCAACCTTTATGATCAACCCTTTTGAAAAACCCGCTTACCTTGAAAAATTTGGCCTAAAAGAGGCACCCTACACCACTAACCCTGATGAGCGATATCTGTATTTAACACCTATCCATGAAGAAGCCATTAGTATGTGTGGCCGAGTGATCCAAAACCGTGAAGGGGCAGGACTTATCGTGGGAGATCAGGGAACAGGAAAAACAACAATCATGCGGCGCTTGACTACCATGATGAAAGATTACTCTGATGTCTTCAATATTGCCGTAGTTGAAACGGCTGAGCACTGCCCTACTATGTTTCAGTTGGTCAAGGAGATCTTAGAATCCTTCGGCCAAGAGTGTGTTGGTAGAGATACCAAGGACAGAATTGATCAGCTTAAACTGTTTCTCTTTGATTCATATACAAATAAAAAAGCTTGCGTACTTTTTATTGATGAAGCCCAGCAGATGCAAGGCAAGCTGCTTGAATCTTTGCGTGGCCTACTCAATTTTGAAGACCCTGCTGCTGGAGGAAAGTTGTTACAAATTATCTTACTGGCCATGCCCTCCATCAATCGCAAGCTGCGATATGCACCAAGCTTTAGTAATCGAGTCATCAAGACAGAACTGCGTCGTATGACTAAAGACGAAATGATGGATATGTTGGAATGGCGGTTCAAGCAGGCTGAAGGTAAGTTTTTCCCTTTAGATAACCCATCGCTCGATACACTCTACTCCGTCTCAAAAGGTAATCCTAGAACAATTTGTGGTATCGCTCAAATTGCTCTGGAACTAGCCGGCACTACCAATCAGGTCATCACCCCTGAGATTATTAAAGAACTTGCGACTCGCCGAGTTACAAACTAAGAATACCTTATGTCAGATCTATTTAGACAACTAAGCCAAGCAGCCGAACAACAACGACAAGAAGCACATGAGTCTCGCAACAAGCGAAAGATAGCTGATTCTCAAAAAGAGACTGTTGTTGTTAAGCAAGACGACAATAAAGAGTTAA
>JBGSUZ010000038.1:0-4978 GCA_041753235.1 Acidaminobacteraceae bacterium | reverse complement strand
ATTGCTAAGGAGATTGGTGCCTGTGCAACTGTTTTGGCTGGTAAAGTCGATGCGGTTCTCATGACTGGCGGCGTTGCTTACAGCAAATATCTCACAGAGTACATCAGCGAGCACGTCAGCTTTATTGCACCAGTGATTGTTATGCCTGGTGAGGATGAAATGAAGGCGCTTAACGAAGGCTATTTGAGAGTAGCGGGCGGAGAAGACCCTGCTAAAATATACGAAAATGAGGTGGAGTAGCACATGATCAAAAATTTCGATGAACTGATCAAGGTGGCTAAGGACAGAGGCCCTAAAAAATTATCTGTCGCTTGTGCACAAGATGATGACGTGATGATGGCAGTCGAAAATGCCAGAAAAGCGGGTATTGTCGAAGCAATTCTCGTAGGCGATCAAGAAGCGATTGCTGAAGTGGCTAAGCAACAAAATATTGACCTTAAAAACTATGAAATTATTGACATTAAAGATATGACTGAGGCTTCTTATAAAGCGGTTGAATTGGTTTCTACAGGAAAAGCACATTTGGTCATGAAGGGGCTTGTGGACACATCGATCGTTCTCAAGGCAGTTCTTGACAAGGAAATTGGTCTTAGAACGGGCAATGGCTTAAGCCATGTAGCAGTATTCGATGTGCCTAATTTCCCAAGACTTCTCTACGTAACAGATGCGGCTATGAATATTGCACCGGATGCGGCTACTAAAAAACAAATCATTGAAAATTCAGTGGTTGTGGCGAATGCATTAGACCTTCAAAATCCTAATGTTGGCGTTATCTGTGCAAAAGAAAAGGTAAACCCTAAAATGCCAGCGACAGTGGACGCTGAAGTTTTGGTAAACATGAATAAAAGCGGAGAGCTTAAAGGCTGTACTGTAGGTGGTCCGTTTGCCCTTGATAACGCAATTTCTGAAGAAGCAGCTAGAATCAAAGGCATGAAAGATCCTATGGCAGGCAAGGTAGATATTCTACTGTGTCCAACCATTGAAGCAGGCAACATTCTGTACAAGACGCTTTCTTTCTTGGCTGGCGCAAGAAGCGCGGGCATCATTGTGGGTGCTAAAGCGCCTATCGTTCTTACTTCAAGAGCGGACGATGATGACAGCAAGCTCAATTCCATTGCACTTGGCGTTTTAATGGCCGCAATCATGTAATTAGGGGGATATCAATGAATACTTTTAGAATATTAGCTATCAATCCAGGGTCTACATCGACTAAAATTGCTGTATTTGACAACGACAAGTGCGTATTCGAAACTACAATTACGCACCCAGCTGACGAAATTGCAAAATACGAAAAGATTATTGACCAATATGACTTTAGAAAAAAAGTTATTTTAGATACGCTCAGTGAGCAAGGCTTCAACCTTCAAAACCTTAGTGGTGTTGTCGGTAGAGGCGGTCTTTTAAAACCTATTAAAGGTGGCACATACGCAGTAAATGCGGCGATGCTTGAGGACCTCAAGGTAGGCCTTATGGGCGAACATGCTTCTAACCTTGGTGGTATTATCGCTTATGAAATTGCTTCTAAGCTCAACATTCCTTCGTTTATTGTTGACCCAGTTGTTGTTGACGAAATGCACGAAGTGGCTAGAATTTCAGGTATGCCTGAAATTGCAAGAGTTTCGATTTTCCATGCACTCAACCAAAAGGCTGTTGCAAGACGTGCGGCGACTGAACTTGGACAAAAATATGAAGACACTAACCTGATTGTTGCCCACCTTGGCGGCGGTATTTCAGTAGGTGCTCATGAAAAAGGCCGCGTTATTGACGTTAACAATGCGTTAGACGGTGAAGGTCCTTTCTCGCCAGAGCGTTCAGGCGGTTTGCCAGTAGGCGACTTGGCTAAAATGTGTTTCTCTGGCAAGTACACACACAATGACATTAAAAAGAAAATCAAAGGCAGCGGCGGATTAGTGGCTTACCTTGGCACTAATGATGGTCGTGAAGTAACAAAGATGTACCAAGGCGGCGACGCGAACGCTGAGCTTGTCTACAAAGCTATGGCGTATCAAGTGGCTAAGGAAATTGGCAGCTGTGCGGCTGTTCTTAAAGGTAAAGTGGACGGTATTGTCATCACTGGCGGTATTGCATACGATAAGGCCTTCGTTTCGTGGGTTACAGAAGCGGTTGAATTTATCGGCAAACTCTTTATCTACCCAGGCGAAGGCGAAATGCAAGCTCTTGCAGAAGGCGGCCTGCGTGTATTAAACGGAGAAGAGACGGCACAGATCTACGAGTAAAAAGGAGTATCTATGCTAAACGATAAACGCATTCGAATCATCATCGGTCATTACGGCAGTGGTAAAACTGAATTTGCGGTCAATTATGCCATGAAATTGGCAGAAGCGGGTCGTAAGTCGACGATTGCAGACATGGACATTGTCAATCCGTATTTCCGTTCTAGAGAAAAGGCGGAAATGTTGGAGACGGCAGGGGTTCACGTGATTAGCGGCAATCGGGGTCACCACGCCAATTTAGATTTGCCGATGGTTTCGGCGGAAGTATTAACACCTCTTCAAGACCACAGTTATGACTGTATTCTGGATGTAGGTGGCAACTCGGTCGGTGCTAGAGTCATTGGCCAGTTTAGGCAGTATTTTGTACCGGGTGAATACGACATGTTCTGTGTTGTGAATCGGTACCGTGAAGAGACTCAAACTGTAGCAGGTGTCATTGCTCACATTCGTTCTATTGAAGCGATTGTAGGCGCACGTGTAACAGGCTTGATAAATAACACGCATTTACTCAGAGAGACGACTGTGGAGGATGTCCTTTACGGACAGGAACTCGTAGATGCGGTTTCTGAGGAACTCAAGATCCCGGTTAAATACATCAGTGTTTTGGAAAAGGTTGCCCACCAATTACCAGAGTCTTTAAATGGGGAAATATTCCCTATCAAGATGTATATGCGCGAGGATTGGATGTAAATTTTAAGGAGGGTTCAAATTGGCTAAGGCGAAAGGTACAGTAACTTTCAATGAAAACATCTGTAAGGGTTGTGGTCTTTGCACAACGGCTTGTCCTGTGAAAATCATGACGCTTGACACAACAAGAATTAACGCAAAAGGGTATCATCCTGCTACTGTAACAGATATGGATAAATGCATTGGTTGTGCTAACTGCGCAATGATGTGTCCAGACTGCGTTATCACTGTTGAGAGAGTTATGGAATAATTCTAGGGAGGGAAAAGATAATGGCTAAAGTTTTGATGAAAGGTAATGAAGCTATCGGCGCTGCTGCAATTAAGGCAGGCTGCCGCTATTTCTTCGGTTACCCAATTACACCTCAGAACGAAATACCTGAATATATGGCAAAGGAAATGCCAAAAGTAGGCGGCGTTTTCGTACAAGCGGAGAGTGAAGTTGCAGCAATTAACATGGTTTACGGTGCTGCTGGCACAGGTGCTCGTGTTATGACATCTTCTTCATCGCCTGGTATTGCTCTTAAACAAGAAGGCATTACTTACATTGCGGGTGCAGAATTACCTGCAGTTATCGTAAGTATTTCAAGAGGCGGCCCTGGTCTTGGCGGCATTCAGCCATCACAAGCGGACTATAACCAATCGACTAGAGGCGGCGGTAACGGCGACTACAAAACATTGGTTTACGCACCAGCTAACCTTCAAGAGATGGTTGACTTCGTTCAAGAAGCATTTGACGCAGCGGACTACTACAGAAACCCAGTTATGGTTCTTGGCGATGGTATGATCGGTCAAATGATGGAGCCTATCGAATTCAAGGAAATCAGTGGTACTAGACAGCTTCAACCTAAAACTTGGGCGACAACTGGTACTAAAGGCAAGAGAGAAAAGAACATCATTAACTCATTGGCACTTGACCCAGCTGAGCTTGAAAGACACAACCACAAGCTTCAAAAGAAATATGATGAAATGAAAGAAAAAGAAGTTCGTTATGAACTTTACAATATGGAAAATGCAGAAGTAGTTCTCGTTGCATACGGTACAACTTCAAGAATCGTTAAAAATGCGATTGAAGCATTAAAAGCTGAAGGCATCAATGTAGGTCTAATCAGACCAATCACACTTTGGCCTTTCCCAGAAAAAGCATTTGCAGAAATTCCTGCAACTTGTAAAAACGTTATGTCTGTAGAAATGTCTATGGGTCAAATGATCGATGACGTTAGATTATCAGTTAATGGTAAATTACCAGTGAGCTTCTTCGGCAGAACTGGCGGCATGATTCCTTCTCCAGAGGAAGTTGTCAATGCTGTTAAAGAAACAATTGGAGGTGCTAAGTAATGAGCGTGGTATTTCAAAAAACAACGGGCTTAACAGATAGAGAAACTCACTACTGCCCTGGCTGTACCCACGGTATTATCCACCGTTTGGTGGCAGAAGTTTTAGAAGAACTTGGTGTACTCGGTGACGCTGTAGGCGTAGCGCCAGTTGGCTGTTCAGTTCTTGCTTATGAATATTTTGACTGTGACATGCATGAAGCTGGACACGGTAGAGCACCTGCTGTCGCAACAGGTATTAAGCGTGTTGTGCCTGAGAATGTTGTATTCACTTACCAAGGTGATGGTGACTTAGCTTCTATCGGTACTGCTGAGATTATTCACGTAGCGCACAGATCTGAAAAAATTACAACAATCTTCGTAAATAACGCAATTTACGGCATGACAGGCGGTCAAATGGCACCAACTACTTTGATCGGTCAAAAAGCGACAACTGCACCTTACGGCAGAACAGCTGCTGAAAATGGCATGCCGCTCAGAATGTCTGAAATGATTGCTACAATTGATGGCGCAGTTTATGTTGAGCGTGTTTCTGTTCACAATCCTGCGGCTATTAGAAATGCTAAGAAAGCAATTAAAAATGCTTTCCAATGTCAAATCGACGGCAAGGGCTTCTCTATGGTAGAAGTACTTTCAACTTGTCCTACAAACTGGGGCATGACACCGGTTGACGGTCTCAAGTGGCTTGAAGACAACATGATTCCTTATTACCCACTTGGAAACTTC
>JBGSUZ010000037.1:0-2697 GCA_041753235.1 Acidaminobacteraceae bacterium | reverse complement strand
CAGCAAGACGAACGACCAGGTATTGGTTATGAAGTAATTGGTGGCGATTGAACCTCGTCAGTATTGGAACTTGCCAATTAAAACACGCGATATTACGGCTTAAAAGCCTGTAATAGAAACAACAACCCACTACTATTTTATGGAGGCTACAAAAATGGAAAAGAAAAGAGTAAACATCGAAGAACTTGAAGCAGTTGTAACAAACGAAAGCATCAACGTAGAAAAAGAAGACGAAGCAAATGCAAGAACTGGTGAAGTGATTTCTCAACCATCAGATGATACTTTCTTCTGGTGTGACAATCACTGCCACTAAGAACTAAATAAATTTAGGGAGAAGGTTATTGAGCATTCAATAACCTTCTCTAACTATTAAAGGGTTTTGAGCAGGGGGGAAGGCAATGAAATTATCACAGTTTAATCTCATGGTAGAAGTCGGTCCAGATCAAACTGCATTATACAACACGCTAACTAGAGATTATTTTTTGCTCGACAAGGAGAGATCTGAAGAGATAAATGGTCTTATTCAAAATTTGCATAGGGAATCTTATACAGAAGAAGAAGCGTCAATTATTTTAAACCTAACAAAAAAACGATTCATACTGCATGACGGCGTCGATGAAATATATAAAATAAGAAGCCGCGAAGAAGTTGTGAAAACTCAGCAGCAAGCTCATATCATAATTTTTAAAACTACTTTAGATTGTAATTTTAGATGTACCTATTGTTATCAGTTTCATGATCCAATACGTATGGATGATAAAATTGAAGCAGATATGATTCAGTACGTAACGGAGGCCAGTAAAAAATACCAACAGATTTTATTTGTTTGGTTTGGCGGTGAGCCACTGCTTGAAATGGATAGAATGAAGACTATGAGCCAGAAAATGATTGAGATATGCAATAAAAATGACTGTGACTATTCAGCGGCAATGACCACCAATGGGTACTTGCTAAATGAAGATATTTTATGTAATTTAGAGGCCATGCGCATCAAGAAGACACAAATAACTTTGGACGGCACGGCTAAACATCATGATTTGACACGCCCGCATATGGATGGCAGCGGCACTTTTGACGTGATTTACAACAATATATTGAAAGTGTTGAGATTGAATTTAGATTTGACGCTCAGAATCAATGTCAATGCAGACAATTATTCTGAAATTGAAAATTTGCTGGATATGATTCCGACGGAACAACGAAGTAAAGTCAGAGTGTCTATGGCCAACTGGTTTCAAACAAAGCCTAAACTAAGTTTATACGACATTTATAAAGCAGCAGTAGACAAGGGATATCGTTTTATAGGGACGCGCAACAGCTTTAGCATATGCGAACGGACCTTCGATAATACGGTTTCTGTGCTGCCTAATGGAAAACTGGTAAGTTGTAGTGAAGCGTGTAAGCATACGGATGTATTTGGAAAGTTAGAAAATGGAACAATCGTGATTGAAGATGAGGAAGCTGCCTATAAGGCAGAAAGAAGAGTGAGCATCACAGATAATGAACGTTGCCGCAAGTGTATTGAACTGCCTATGTGCATGGGCGGTTGTGTTCAGGCGCGGATTAGTCAGCCTAATTACTGTGCAAAATTTGTGCCCGATGGATTGAACATCCAAGAAAAAGTAAAGCTTCATGTTTTTAGCGACCTAAGATTAAGTCCTGAGGTGGTGAAAACGCTATGAACTTAAAACTTTTAAAAAATAGAGACTTCACGCTGTTGATTATGGGGCAAGTCGTGTCATTGTTTGGGAGTAGAATACAAAGTTTTGCTCTGTCGCTGTATGTTTTGTCAGTGACAAAGTCTACGGTTCAATTTGCATCCGTACTGGCCATTTCTATGTTGCCTAATTTAATACTTGGGCCATTTGCAGGGGTCTTGGTGGATTGGTGGGACAGAAAAAAGATTGTGGTCGCATTGGATTTACTCAGCGGTATAATTGTACTAGGAACTGCTATGGTCTACCAAATACACGGTGAATTGAATATGACCTTCATTTATGGATTTTCTGTGGCGTTTTCGATTATTGGTCTTTTATTTGACCCAGCCAGCAGAACCATTATTCCGTCCATTGTTCCAAAAGAGGAATTGGTGGAAGCCAACAGTATATCATCTATGGTCATGAGTATTTCAAATTTTGTCACGCCGCTGATTGCAGGGGTTTTGTATGGTACATTTGGCCTGCTGGTTATTTTCATCATCAATGGAATCAGCTTTATACTATCTGGTCTCAGTGAAATGTTCATTAGAATTCCAAAAGTCGACCATAAAAATAAGAAAATGACGCCAAAACAGTTTGTCAAAGACTTTGTAGAAGGGGTTAATTTTGTCAGGAAGAGCAGCGTTATTTTTTCGTTGATATTGATGGCACTTTCATTGAACTTTGTTTATTCACCAGTCATGTCCATTGGCCTTATTCATTTGTGTAAGCAAGTCTTTCAAATATCGGACAAGAGTTATGGGCTTATGCAGTCAATTTTAGTAACTGCAACCTTCATAACGCCAGTGCTGCTGCCTATTGTCGCAAAACGTATAACCATTGTTAAGCTGTTGTTATTCAATCTAACCTGTGTTTCTTGTATGATTAGTCTAATAGCATTCATTACAACGGACTTTTTTAGAGTAAGTTTATTCAACAATCAAATTGGATTTTACTCGTTAATTGGCATTGTTTTTATAAATGTTATTTTTATCAGTTT
>JBGSUZ010000036.1:0-7025 GCA_041753235.1 Acidaminobacteraceae bacterium | reverse complement strand
TTACAAAAGATGGGAAGTTAACACCATCCGAACGCAAGTATTTAGAAACGCTTCGTCAATACAATGGTGAGTTGGTGATTGCTTTCTCTGAATTGACCGATGATTTGCTTGGTCTAAATGAAATTCGTTTTAAAGATAGGCAAAGTCTTGAGAAAAAAATTCTTAAGGTTTATGACCAGTTTTCAACTCAAGCAGAAAAACTGTTAGAGACCCCAAGCTATAAAATTCTTAACGGCTATGAAGGCGATTATTCTGATGCTGATTTTAAGCATGCACAAACTACCTGTAAGACACTGTTTTCAAAAGTTTCAGCAAGTCAAAGTCTTGATTTTGATAATAGAAACGAATTATATAAGCGTAGCTTTATTTTTAAAACAGATGAAGATAAGTGGAATCCAGTGGAAGGGAGTGGACTATTAGCAGATAAGGTCAGTTACAGTGTTGAATATAATAAACGTACAAATATGGTACGTGTTACAGCAGACCATTACACGATACCCCAGACAGTTCTAAAACAACCTGAACTAGACAAACTTGCAAATCAACTAGCGGAGAAACTTGATTCTAGTGCTGTTTTCCAGTCGAAGGATATATATTATACAGATACCAACAATCAAATTAGCAGCATTAAGTATTTCTACCATGTCGATAACAAAGGTGAAACGGATGACGAAAAACAGTTAATGATAACAGTTGAAAGTAGTGGCATTGTCAGTGAAGTGATTTTATGGGATTCTAGTATATAGAATTTTTTGATACTTAAAAATAGACATCAATATTCCCAATTGGATTTAAAAACTTTAGTTATGCTAAAATAATTTTAAATAATATAAAAGGATACTTGGATTATAAGTATCCTTTTTTAATTGGAGTGGATGAGATGGCGCGTATAGGTCTATCGACTGCCGCATTTTGCCTTTGGGACATAACGGCACAAGAAAAGCTTGAGATTTGTAGCACATTAGGCTTTGAGGAAATTCAAATCGCCCTTAGCAGTGAAAAAATGGTGGTCGCATTTCTTGACTACCTCAACCACAATCAATTTGACTATGCGTTTAAAAAAGTGGCACTGCATGCGCCTTGGTGCGGCGTTCACTATGGCGATGGTGCTAAAAGTATGAGGGTATTCACCGCACTTAAGGCGATTCATGAAAAATTACAACTGGACACAGTTATTATACGAGTAGATAATATTGTCAAAGCAGATGTGTTAAAAGATACCGGACTACCCATCAGTATTGAGAACTCCCATAGAGAAGGCGCATGGGAGCACTTCCAGCAAATAGCGAACCAAACAGAACTGCCGATAACACTGAATATTAATAGAGCAGTTAGGCATACCGATTATTTAGACGAACTTTTAAGCGTTTACGGGGCGCGTATTAATCGAATATTGCTCAGTGGTTTTTCAACGGAAAATGGTAGAATGCCACTGCAGGCTACCAATCAATGGGTGCTACTAGACAGAGTAAAAGCCCTGAATCTCAGTTGCATTACAACACGCCTTTAAGTCAGGTAGCGTCTGCATAAGCCAAGGTGCATTCTCACCAAAGTTTGGGAGTGTCATGATTGGCATTTCAGCCTTTAAAGATAGGTTGTTTTCAGACTTATATTTGCGTACTTCTGAAATGCTGGCTTTTATGCCTTCGCCAAAGCTGATTAAAGCTGGGTCATACGTTGAGTCAGTTTCCCATGTTAACAGGTGAAGAGAGGGTGACTTTTCAAAAGCTTTGTAGTGCTCCAAGTACAAGGACTCAGTCACGTGTGGTACATAAATAGCATAGAGTTTCAGAAGACTGAGCAGGCCATGGTAAAGTGCGTATTGAGCCGATTTTCTCGCTTCCCAACCGTGCTTTTCACCTTGATAAAGCCTTACCTTAACAATTTCCAAATAATAATCACAGAAGTCTTTCCAGAACAGCTCGTCAATTGTATGACGGGCTGTTCCTATTTCATACTGGTCAAGGTAAGCTTTTGCTTCTATTGTCGACTGAGTGCATCTTGCAAGGAGCCAGCGGTCTATAGGAAGTAGTTCATCGGTTGAAGGCTTCCAATTAGGGTCAAAGTCTTGCAAGTGAGAAAATGCAAAGCGGGATGCATTCTTCAGTTTGTTGAGAAAGCGTTTTGAAACCGATAATTCGTCTTCTGCAAAGAAGGTGTCCGTGCCCAGTTTGGCATTGGCAGCCCAGTAACGAATCGAATCCGCGGAGTGATTGGCGATGAGGGCGCTTGGTGTCTGAGCGGCATTGTTTTTAGACTTACTGATTTTCTCACCCTTTTTAGCGAGAACGAAGCCACAAACCATAATATCTTTCCAAGGCAGTTGGCCCGTGTGGTACAAGCTCTTTACGATGGTATAAAAGGCCCAAGTTCTAATGATTTCATGTGCCTGTGTGCGCATGGTCATTGGGAAAATGTCTTCGGTTCGTTCGTCAGCCTCACCCCATTTTGCGTTTATAAGCGGGGTAACTGAGGACGTTGCCCAGGTGTCAAATACAGCAGTTTCAGGCTCGAAGTCGTGACAACCACAGGCGCAAGCATTGAGAGGCTGAGTTTCAAGAGGGTTAACTGGCAGTTGAGATTCGTCTGCGGTCATAACGCTGCCACAGTCTTTACAATACCAGATTGGGAAGGGAACGCCGAAGTAACGCTGTCTTGAAATGCACCAGTCCCACTTAAGGTTTTCAACCCAACTGGTGTAGCGTTGTTTCATGTGAGCAGGGTACCAGTTGATTTCGTCCGCTGCTTTTAGGTAACGTTCTCTGTCTGTCAGAATGTCAATATACCATTGTTTTGATGGAATAATTTCTATCGGTTTGCCACAACGTTCGTGGGTTGCAACCGCATGTTGGTGACTGTTTGAAGCGATGAGCAAGTCTTTCTCTGCCAGCATTTCCAGTGTGAGTTTTCTCGCTGCGCCAACTCTTAACCCACCAAGCCAAGGAATTTCTGAGTCTAGTTTGCCATCTGGCATTAAAACCCGTCTATAAGGCAAGTTATGACGCTCATACCAGTCCATATCGGTTTGGTCTCCAAAAGTACAGCACATAACAATGCCAGTGCCTTTCTCGGGGTCGGCTTTTTCATCGGTTAGAATGGGTACTTCATGACCGAAAAGGGGAACTGTGGCCGTTTTGCCGTGGAGGTGCTTGTAACGGCTGTCTTCTGGATGAACGAAGAGGCAAACACAGCCGTAGAGGAACTCTGGACGAGTTGTTGCAATTTTAAGTTGCTCTCCCTCACAGTTAAACAAAATGGTGTTAAAAGTCGTTTCCTTTTCACTGCTTTCCAGTTCGGCCTGAGCGATGGAGGTCTGGCACTCAGTACACCAGAGTACTGGAGACGTTTTCGCATAGGTTTTGCCCATTTTGAGCAGTTCTAAAAACGAACGTTGAGAAATGCGCTGGGTCATGGGACTGATAGTTTCGTATTGGAGCGACCAGTCTACGGAAAAGCCAAGGGATTCCCATAGTGCTCTGAACTCCGCTTCATAATGTTCGGCAGTGGTTTGACATTTTTCAATAAAGGCACTGCGAGGTAAGTCTTTTGCACGTATATCATTTTCCTTTTCAACGAGCCGTTCAGTTGGCAGGCCATTGTCGTCAAAACCAAAAGGGTAAAATACGTTGAAGCCCTGCATACGCTTGAAGCGGGCAATCATTTCGGCTTGAACGTAGGAGAAAATGTGTCCCATGTGAAGTGAACCGCTAACTGTAGGGGGTGGTGTGTCTATGGCGTAGCGGGGTTTGGTGCTGCTTGGTTCGTAGCGGTATATGTCATGAGCCTGCCAATAGGCTTGAATTTCCTGTTCTAGTGTGGTGCCAGTTTTTTGTGTTTGCATAAGATAACCTCCCTGTTTAGTGCGTTGTGTTCAATGATTGAAAAACGACCATAAGAAGCGCTGATGTTTCAGACAAACAAAAAGTCCGCCTTAAACGAAGCGGGTTACGCTTGTTTAGGGCGGACTGTGCGTCCGTGTTACCACCTAAATTCAGATTCGAAAATCTGCACTCTGTCCGTACGGGAATGATTCCGATACAGCTTTCCATGTAACGGTGGAAAAGGCCGGTGAAGTCTACTCAAGACGTCGCGCATGCAGCGACGGTTTTGGCGGAAAGTCCGCTTCTCTTTTTCGGTTCACAGCTCAAAGGCTACTTCCACGGGGTCCTCTCGAAGATTCTCACCAACCATCTTCTCTCTGGGCAAAGGTACCGAGTGTACTCCTCCTCGTCAACGCTTCTTATGGGGCTCTGTCAACTAAGTTGATTTCGCCAATCCGTTTTTATTAGATTAGTCTGATAATTTGATTTTGTCAATACTAATTTTTAAATTAAAATCAAATTAATTTCAGTATGCCTTTTATTTACAAAATAAATTGTATGGGTTAATATAGGCTCACACAACAGTTATAGGAGGCAGATATGATTCAAAATTCAATTGGTATGGACGCACTCAAAGCAAGTGATAAACTCATTTTAGACGATGAATTGATTCCGGGACAACATTATCAAGTGATACTGGAAGGTACGCCATCAAAGCGATTAGAAAATAATTATTGGCATATGCTCTTTGCCTACATGTCAGCTAACTCCAAATACATAAGTATTGGTACCTGGGGCAGTCCTGCGGCTACAGAAGCGCTTAAACGTCAGTTTGATTGCATTGACGAAGAAATACATGACAACAATCAGATTGAAATGATTTTTGAAGCGACTGACGAACTGATTGCCTACATTCTTGAAACGCTAAAAACGCCTAAGGAATGTCCTTGGTTCAATCTAGCATGTTTAGAGTCCCTTGATAGAAATAACTGTGTGTTAAGTACAGCCCATTTCGGCGAAGAATGCTACCTGCTTTATCAAAGCTCAGATGAGGTAAAGTGGCTGCTCGACCAGCTTGGCCCAGAGGATATAGGTTTTATGCGCATTGAGCGTTATGAGCGCTCAAATCAAGTCAACGCCATACATAAAATACTCAAAAGCGTGAAGAAAGACCCTGCTGTTCGTGCTGTGTTCCTCAAAGGCTCCATTGCCAAAGGAGAAGATGACGAGTTCTCAGACGTGGATTTCTACTGTGTCGTTGATGCGGCTCAAGAAGCGGAATTTTTAACTAGACGTTTAGAACATATGAAAAAATACCATTTCTTGATATACGATTCAGAAGTGAATCATGTCTGTCCACAAATTGTAGGCTACTTTGGCAGTAATCTGCACTTTGACCTCTACACCGTTATTGCTGAAAATATTCCTCAAACTGGCCCAATAAAAGTACTTCATGACCCCGAAGGACTGTTGGAAAACTATGAGGCAAAAGACCTAAGCATATCCAAAAACGAGTATTGGGAATACTTTGACGAACTTGCATTTATTCTTGTCGAATACGAAGCCGCTTTCATGAGAGGCGACAAAGTCTGGGCTTCAAGACTGGCACAGCACTGCAGCGGCTATGTGGCTATGATTTTCAGATATTTGACTGACCCGAAACAGGCACGGTTGGGCATGAAGCGCTTGCACAAATGCAATGCGCCTGCTGACCATGAAGCGCTTAGCGAGGCTATGGAATTGTTAGGGCCGTCTTCATCGGTTAAAGGCTTGAACTTATTGCTGAACATAGTGGCAGACGTAATAGCGCGCTACCCCGAAACTTTAGAGGGATGGGAGCACCAGTATTTCTTTGAACATATGCACAAACGAATAGAAGGGTTGTGTTAAATGTGTTCGATAAACTAAAATTGAGCATATATGAGGCTTTTGCCATGCAGGAGGCTTATCGCGCCAAGCAAGTTACTTTTGAAGCTTATAGTTTGTTTTTTAGACGAAAAGACATGCTCGTTCTGCAAGGTACGTTCTTATTTTTGTTTCTCCTAGTCTTCGGGCTTATGTTTGGCGCTTCGCCATTGATGATAGCAGGATTTACTATTATTTTAATATATGGCTTATGGCTGCAAAGTCATGCAAAGAGCTTAGTTCAGATCTTACTATATTCGTTTTTGTGGGCGTTAAGCTCATTTGTGGTTATAGTTGCAGTTATGGTTTTAGTAGTAGCTCTAGGGTTTATGGATTAGAATTTTGCAACAGCAGCGGCAATCAGGTCACCGAGTTCCTGTGTGCTGCAACTCAGTTCAGGGCTTCCCGCGAGGTCAGGGGTTAGGCGACCCTGTCTGAGCACTTCGTCCACGGCGGCTTCAATGGCGTCTGCCGCTTTGTGCTCGCCAAGAGAGTATCGTAGCATCATGGCAGCGGACAAAATAGCCCCAATTGGGTTGGCAATCCCCTTGCCTGCAATGTCCGGCGCAGAGCCGTGAATAGGTTCATACAGGCCGAAGAAGGTGCGAGGCCCTGATTGGTTTTCTGAAATTTGAGCAGGATTTGAAGCGGCTTTTGCCGCTACTCCTGACATAAGTCGTCACCATAGAAACAGAAGTCATCGTCTCGAATCATGCCTGTGTCTAAATAACTGCCGCCAATGGTCATGCCGCTCATGAGGTGATCACCGCTGGTAAGGCGCTGTGCGGGTTGAACGACGGCTTCATTTGGCGCTGCAGGTGTGTGTTTGTATTGTTCAAAGATTGCTGTATTTGTTTTCATAGGGTTATCTCCTTTATGGGTTAATTGGGTGGCTGCGCCTAAGCTGGCTGAGGGCATAAGCCCGATACTGCCGCCGAGGGCACTAGCTTCATCGGATAAAATGTCTCCAAATAAGTTGGAGGTAAGAATGACGTCAAATTGAGACGGGTTTATAATTAGTTGCATGGCGCAGTTGTCTACGTACATGTGGTTAAGTTCAATGGATTGCTCCGAGGGGCTTTGGAACTGCTCAGTCATGCCGTCTACTGTTTTTCGCCAAAGTCTTGAGCTTTCTAAAACGTTGGCCTTGTCGACACTGGTCAGGCGACCGGAACGTTGGGTGGCTAGTTCTAAAGCTATGGCAGTTATTCGACTGACCTCCGATGTGCTGTAAGTTTCAACATCCCATGCAGTGGGGTTGGTGTCTTCGTCTTTGAGCCCCCGCTCGCCAAAGTAAAT
>JBGSUZ010000035.1:0-2587 GCA_041753235.1 Acidaminobacteraceae bacterium | reverse complement strand
ATCACCAGGCACCCCTGCGGGGAGACGCCCAGCTCGCGTGCGACCAGTCGGTAGATTTCCGGGTCCGGCTTGCCGTGTTCCACATCGTCCCGGCTGGCTATGAAATCGAACGCGCCCATCATGCCAAGGGTCACTAGCGTTTTTATGAGCTTTTTATTATTCATATTCATTATCTGCTATATAGCTGGCATGAAGCCAGAAAGCACAAATAGAATGATGCCAGGTAGACCAACGGTTATGGCAAAGGCATACGAGTCTAAGTACGATTGGTGTCCGCAGTCCTTGGCATAGTATACATCACAGCCTCTCAAGTTAGAATTGCCAGTAACAGCAGATACTGCTAAGAGCAAAAATCCGAGTGATTCAATGAAAAGGACTGTACTTGGCGCCCAGTGGTTCATACTGCAAAGGAATAATGCCAGACCCAGCGCAACTACTGTTAGGACAGAGTCAATTGCAAGAATGCGTAGCAGGGGGTGTTTTTCAAAAAATGGTTTCATAGTAATGGCTCCTTAGTGTTTTGTTATTTCTGCCTATTCTGAATCAATCTAAATAGACACTACTTGGTGTTGAGCTGTTTAGAGAGTTTAGTAGTGGTTCACTTGTGCTTCGTCCGCTGTCGTTAATGGACAAATAACCCATAGGCATGAGCGGTTTGCGCTCGTAGGCTAAGTCACTTTTATAGACGTTGAGCAGTTGACCTGATGGTAAATCGATGTTGGTGACATTGCTTTTAAGGTTTGGGTATAAGCATGGGTCTAACAAATACCAACGACCACTAGCAAATACTTCTACTTGCGTGTGGAAGCCATCTTCTAGCAGTTTTAAGTCTGCAGGTTTTCTAGGGTCAGACTTACGTTCAATAAGGACGCCGTCTAGGCCGGTGACTATTCTGGCAGGAATGCCTTGGCTACGGAACATGGCGACTAAGAGCTGTGAAATATCTTCACTGGTGCCTACTTTATTTTGTATGAGTTGAGCAGTCGTTCGAGGCCCTTTGAGGCTTTGGGAGAAGTCTTTGTAGCTAACAGGGTATTGAATGTTTTTTAAAATCCATCCTTCGTAGAGGGCGTTCAATGACTTTAGCGTGTGCTTATCCTGAGGTGGAAGGGTAGCTGTAAGCGATGTGGCTAGTAGTGCGGCAGATTCATCGGACTTACTAAGTATTAGATATGGTTTGACCTGATTTGGTAGGTCTTTTTCATTTACCTTTAAGTCTTCAGGCAAAACATTAAGTGTGCTGGCATCAATCTGATAAGTAACCGTTAATTTTTTTAGCTTTTTAAATTTGGGGTCTTTCTTGAGTTTCTTCAGGTCGTAGAAAAAAGGCAGTTCAGCATAGGTAGCGCTTTTTTCATCTCGATAGTAGGGCACATTGGTACTGGCTTTTGTCACATAGGCGAGAAGTTCAGTGTCTAGCATAGGAAGGGGAACTTTCAAGTTCTCGTCAGTTTTCTGGAGTGCCTCAGGGGAGAAGTCATATTCAAGTGTGTAGTATAAATTCTTTGTATCGGATTTTACCGAAGGGTAGTAGGTCATTTGTATGTCGCAACCGCTAAGAATGAGCATGGTGCTTATTAGTAGCAGGGCAAGGGTTGTCTTAATTTTCATGAGGTTAACTCCTTAGTCAGTTTGTGTTAAATATTTTAGAAGCTACTTGAAGCGTAGCTTAAAACAACAAAGCTGCCAAGGGGTTTGGAATGAGATGTATGTCAAAAGGGAATGAAATGTTGTTTGGTGTCTTAGGTAATACAAAGTGGTGGTTAAAAATGTAAAAAAGGGCGAACTAGCTCATAGAAACTTGAAGCTATTATGTAAGCCGTAATAATACTTGCAAATGTATAGACACTTTTAGGTCTGAGTTCAGTTTTGTGGTTATTATGCCAATAGAGCGCGCCAGACATAATTAATATGGAAAGCACACTAGATACCGAAACGAATGATAATGGCAGTATAAACTTTGAATAATGGACAATTAGGCCACAGGTGAATAAGAGAGTGAAAGTGATTTCTTTTTTCATAGTATATCCTCTCTTTAATGTATTAATACAGTATTAATCCTGTATTTAGCAGTGTGTGAAGTAAAGCGGGAATCCAGATAGCGCCAGTTTTGTGCTTTATGAAACCAGCAGTTAAAGAAAACAAGGTTGCTGAAATAAGCCATAAAATACTGGTTAGTCTCATATCCATATGTACGCCTATAAATAAAAGTGTGGTTAGCACATTTGCCTGAAACGGAATCTTTTTAACATCGATTGAGTCAATGGACACGAGAAAATTGTATATTTTATTGAGAACAAGTCCTCGAAAGAGCAGTTCTTCATAAAGTCCTGCGGAAAAAAATGTGACTAAGAACATAAGCCATGTTTGAGGATTTACCCAGTCATTTGGTCTAAGGGAGAATCCGCGCATTGTGAGTGCTAAATCTATAATTAGAGTACCTGAGATAGCTAAAATAATCGATTTAAAATTGATTAAGGATTTATTAAAAATAAGTCCGAGTTGCTTCTTATCTATGCTGTACCATCGGTTTGATAGGTATACGAACAGGCACAATATGAGTAGTCCTGTGGGAAACATTGCTTAG
>JBGSUZ010000034.1:0-12397 GCA_041753235.1 Acidaminobacteraceae bacterium | reverse complement strand
ACCCGCATTAGGTAAGTCGCTAGGGTAAAGTAAATAGTCAATCCTGTAATGTCAATGGTCGTGCTGATAAAAGGCGCTGAGGCCACTGCCGGGTCTACGCCTATTTTCTTAAAGGTAAGTGGTACGAGCGTGCCTATAGTTGCCGCTGTGACAATATTAGCAAACATTGAAAGCCCTACTATCGCACTAAGGAGCAGTTCGTCTTGAGTAATGTAAGCTACCACGGCTACAATTAAACTACACACGGTACCCACTATAATACCTACGGCTATCTCTTGCAGTAATGTTTTGACAACGTCCCAGCCTTCAATATAATTGACCGCTATGCTTCTAACGGTAATGGTAGACGACTGAGTGCCTACGTTACCGCCCATACCCGCGAGAAGCGGCATAAACATCGCTAAAGTCGCGTTGGCAGAAAGAGCGCCTGAAAATCGACTTATAATACTGGCAGACATAAGTCCACCAAAAATAGTAATAATAAGCCATGGTAAGCGAGAACGTACCGCGTAGACAATTCTTTTAAGCGATGAATCGTCGTCTTCAAAGTCCTCCAGATCCGAGGAGCCGGCAAACTTGAGAATATCCTCTGTTGCCTCTTCTTCAATGACGTCAATAACGTCGTCTATCGTGATAATCCCTTTGAGTTTGTTGTCTTCATCTATAACGGGAACGACCAGAAAATCGTATTTAGAAACGATTCTTGCAACATCTTCTTGGTCGGCATTTTCGTGAACCGCAATAACGTGGGGATTCATTATGTCCGAAATGAGCACATCGCCCTTAGACACAATCAATTCTCTGAGGGATATGACCCCGAGAAGTTGCTCCGCCTCGTCTGTAACAAATACATAGTAAATTGTTTCTGCATCTGGCGCAGTATTTCTGAGTTGTTCAATTGCCTGATCCACAGTCATGGCAGGCATTAAAGTCACATAATCCTTGGTCATTTTACCGCCGGCCGAATCCTCTTCGTAGTCCAGCAGTTCAACAACTTCCATAGCGTCTTCTAAGTCTAAATAGGTCAGAATCTGATATTTTTTGTCCTCAGGTAAATCATATAATTTATCAACTATATCATCTTGGGACATACAGTCCAAAATGAGCATTCTCTGAGCGCTTTCTAAAGTTGAAATTAAATCACAAAATGCATCCGCACTCATTTCTTCTAAAACATCTGAAGCCTCCTCGAAGTCGAGCAGGCCAAAATATATATTTCTATGTTTTTCTTCTAATTCCCTCATAATAAGGGCTATGTCTGCTGCATGCAGGGTTTCATTAAACGCTTTTATAGCTTGATGTTCCCCGTTGTCCAGCTGTCGGATCAACTCTTCTACGTGTGCTTCGAACTTGTCATCGAAATCCTGCATGAAACCCACCTGCCTTTACAATTCCTTGAAATCTTAATAAATGGTTATTTTAAAAGGGGCTTGGTCTTAAGCCAAACCCCTAAAAATTTAATCTTTTTTATAGCCAAAATTCTTGAGGAACGTATCTGAATCTCTCCAGCCCGGACGAACCTTAACCCACAATTCCAAGAATACCTTAACGCCAAGAAGACTTTCTATATCTTCTCTCGCACTCTTGCCAATACCTTTAAGCTTTCTGCCATTTTTGCCGATGATAATGCCTTTATGAGAATCACGTTCACAGATAATCGTCGCACGAATATCTATCATGTCCTGATTTTTTCTCTCTTTAAACGAGTCAATTTCTACGGCAACGCCATGAGGAATTTCATCGTCTAAATAATGAAGTAGCTTCTCACGGATAATTTCTGACACAACCGCTTTTTCAGGCTGATCTGTTAAAATATCGCCCGGATAGTACATTGGGCCCTCTTTGAGGAATTTTTTGATCATGCCCATCAGTATTTCTGTGTTCTTATTATTGAGCGCAGAAAGGCTGATAATTTCTTTGATAAACGTATACGGTTTGTAGTTTTCCACTATTTTAATATAACGCTCCGGTGCAATTAAGTCTACCTTATTAATGGCTAAAATAACAGGTGTTTTGATGCCTTTTAGCTGTTCTAAAATAAACTCATCACCAGGGCCTATTCTGTCTGAGTCGTCGACCATAAATACGACAACGTCAACTTCTTTAAGCGTGTCTATCGCAGAACCTACCATAAAGTCGCCTAACTTAGTCTTAGGCTTATGCATGCCCGGTGTATCAATGAAAACGATTTGGCAGTCGTTGTCGGTATGAATGGCATTGATTCTATTTCTTGTGGTTTGCGGCTTGTCTGACATAATGGCGATTTTCTCGCCTAAGATGGCATTTGCCAATGTCGATTTGCCGACGTTTGGTCTACCGATGATGGTAACAAATCCTGATTTAAAGCTCAAATTTTGGCCTCCGTTTCTATTTTATATCTCTTGGTGTGAAAGCGTGTGGTAGCATTTCTGCCAACGTAAAGACTTTATAGTCCATACCCTTCGCTAAAATAATTTCCATGTCCATGTCGCAAAACTCTGCGATTACTTGACGGCAGATGCCGCAAGGATAAGTGTAGTCGTTAGAACTGCTGACCACTGCAATGGCTTCGAATTCTTTCTCGCCTTCTGAAATGGCTTTAAAGATGGCTGTACGTTCTGCACAGTTTGTACCTCCAAATGAAGCACATTCTATATTGCAGCCAAGATATATTTTACCGCTCTTTGTCAATAGTGCAGCACCAACGTTAAAGTGTGAATAAGGGGTATAAGCATTTTTTGTAGCTTCATAAGCTAATTTAACTAATTCTTCGTAATTCTTCATAGTCATTCACCTCATATTTTTTCCCACTGTAGGGTCATGCTTTTCGGAATAATTTGGATCCAAGTATTGCCCGGATTGAGTAATAGTTCCCGCCCCTGAGCATCCGTGTAAACCGTTTTTGCCGCCCTTGCGGATTTTGACCAGTGAATTGGCATTTTAACGCCGTCTGATAGCCAAAAACCACTGCCTTCACCTACCAAATCAAGGTCTAGCCTGCCTTTGTTGTCTACGACTTTGGTTGGCACGTATTGAATAAGAACATTTTTCGCTGTAATAGGCGATTGGTCTATTTCGTCTACATGTACCTTGCCGTTAATACTCCGCTGGTATACCTTTTGATCGCTTAGGTAGTCATAAGAAACTAGGTAGCCACCATCCGTCTTCCGATAGGGCAGTTTGACATATAATGCAGTTTCACCACTTGGTGCCGTATCCGTCATTGCATAACCAATTCCGGTTCCTGTCGACTCTTGAGCAAATGCGCGTTTTTCAGATTCATTTCTGAGGATAGTCATTGTGGAATACATATTGTGAGGTATTTTTTTATGTTTTTTTCGGAAAAACACCTTATTACTGCTATATAAAGCATCCAAGTCTTTAATGCCGAGCTTCTTGATGTCACCCATAGCTTGTGGCGAACCACCTACGTGTACATAGATCGCACCAAATTCCATGGCTCTGTCAAGAAAATAGGGTCTTGCACTGCGAATTGGGCCTATACTTTCTGGCATGCCTTCAAAGAAAAAGGCCATATACCTTGTTATATTCCCTTCCGCTAGGGCTTCAATCACCACTTCAGCATCCTTTAGTCCTGCTTGTGGTCTTGCACCTGAATGATTGTCCAGCATAACCGCTATAGGTCGCTTAGAAAGAATTTTAGCATTCCATACTTCACCATCAGAGTCTTCCACTGGCCCAATTTCTACTTCTTCGACGCCTTGTGATTGAGAAACATTCTCTTCTGGTGTATTTCTGAGTGCTCTTTCAGGCGATACGCGACAGCCCGTAAGGCTCATTAACGTTGTCACACTGAGTAACAGACATAGGGTTCTTTTCTTCAAACAAATTCACCTCACGCTCTTTTTATGCCTAGATTGTTTAAGATGGCTTCTTGCAGTTCTTTCATTTCCGCTTCATCCTCTGGGGTCATATGATCATATCCCATTAGATGCAACATGCTGTGGACCACTAAAAAACACATTTCTCTCTCAAAACTATGACCATAGAGCGTTGCTTGTTCTACTGCTTTTTCCACGCTGATGACGATGTCTCCCATATAGAGATAATCTTCCTCAAGTTCTTCTAAATCCTTAAGATTCTCATATTGTGGAAACGACAGCACATCTGTTTCCTGATCTTTATTTCTGTGCTCACGGTTCAAGGCTTGAATGCCAGCGTTGTCTGTCAGAGTAAGGTCTACTTCTGCATCAACCTCTTCAAACCCTTCAAAATTAAGGGCTTCTTCAACGGCCTTTTCCATCAATTCTAGCACAGTGTCATTCACTTGTACTTTATCTTGTTCGTTCTCGGCTATAAAATTAAGCAACGAAACAACCTCCAATATTTTACAAGTGCTCATAGAGCGCTTTACTATTATACTTCTTGACTATTAGAATAGCAACGAATTTCAAGGCTTTTTAGAGACTTTTACTAGTATCTTTTAACCTTCTTTTCACTGAGTTTTTCAGCTTCAATTGCCGCTTGTTTTTTCTCATACTTGTCGTACTCTTGTATGATACGTCTGACTAAAGTGTGGCGCACCACGTCTTTGTCTGTAAAATTGCAAAGTGCAATCCCGTCCACATCTTTAAGTACTTCCAGTGCATTGACCAGACCCGATCGTTTGCCTTTTGGTAAGTCAATCTGTGTAACGTCTCCGTTAACGACAACCTTTGATCCAAAACCAAAGCGGGTAAGAAACATTTTCATTTGTTCAATTGAGGTGTTCTGTGCCTCATCTAATATAATAAAAGAGTTATCCAGTGTTCGCCCTCTCATATATGCCAGAGGGGCTACTTCAATGAGGCCTCTTTCTTTGTATTTCAGGTAGGTCTCTGCACCTAAAATTTCATAAAGGGCGTCGTAGAGTGGTCTGAGGTAAGGGTCTACCTTCATTTCTAGGTCTCCGGGAAGAAAGCCCAGACTTTCACCAGCTTCTACCGCAGGTCGAGTAATGATAATACGGGAAACTTCTTCATTTTTAAAGGCTTTTACAGCCATAGCCACAGCCAGATAAGTTTTGCCTGTGCCTGCTGGACCAACACCGAAGGTGACATCGTTTCGAAGAATTGCTTCGGCGTATTTTTGCTGACCCAGTGTTTTAGGTTTGACCATTTTTCCACGCGCTGTCATGCAGATGTTTGAATCTATTAGGGCCGCAATTTTGTCGCCCTGCCCTTCTTTAACGAGCAATATGGTGTATTCTAATTTTTGACGGTCAATGTGCTCACCTTTTTTAATGAACTGGAGCAGTTTGTAAATAAGTAATTCCACGACTTCAACGACGGTTTCCTCACCTATAATGACTAGTTCTCCTTCTCTAGAAGCGATTTTAACATCGAACTCACTCTCAATTTTTACGAGATTTTCGTCCATGTTTCCAAACAGCTTGTAGAGCACGTCTAGGCTTTCAACTAGAATTTTTCTCTCATATGCCTCAGCCATAGAATCCATCCTTTCATGATAAAGTTTTGCAAGGGATTTGCCTGTCTCTTTATTTTATCACAAACGTGTACTTTTCCATATAAAAAAGGCCGCCCATTCCTGGACAGCCTATTATCTATTTGCTGAGCATTTCCTTAACGAGGGTTGCAATAAGCTTCCCGTCGGCTCTACCAGTTGTCTTGCCAGATACTAAGCTGATAACTTTGCCCATCTCTTTTGGAGTTGTAGCACCAGTCTCTGCAACAGCATCAGTAATAATCTGTTTGAGCTCTTCTTCGCTGAGTTGTTCAGGCAAATAAGCTTCGAGCACTTTGATCTCTTGATGAGCTTCGTCAACTAAATCTTGACGATTTGCCTTCTCAAATTCCTCAATGGCAGCACGTTTTTGCTTAATTTGCTTAGCAATGATTTGAATGACGTCCTCATCTCCGAGATCAACTCTCTGATCCACCTCCACTTGTTTGATTGCTGCTCTTAACATAGTGATTGTGGTTTTTCGGACTACGTCCTTCTCTTTCATTGCTACCTTGAGGTCTTCCATCAGCTGATCTTTGAGGAGCATATCTGTTCACCTCTTTTAGGTATTTGCTGTAACTTTTTTGTCGATTAGACAAACTAATTCAGTTTACTAGAAAGATTTGCTTTTATTCTTTCTTCTTGCCGCTTCTGACTTTTTCTTACGCTTTACGCTCGGCTTTTCGTAGTGCTTTCTCTTCTTAACTTCAGCTAAGACACCTGATTTAGTAGTCTCTCTCTTGAATCTGCGAAGTGCACTATCAATTGTCTCGTTAGCTCCAACTTTGATACCTGCCACAGCTATTCCCTCCCCCCGTGTCAAACTTGCGCATTCTGATTACGCCACCATTTATTTCTGTGTCGTAAGTACAGAGGAACACAGAATACTAAGATAGTATACATGAAAAATAATATAAAATCAACTGTTTTTATGAACTTTTTAACCAGGAGGCCACTGTAAATTTCGACCACCCAACAAATGGTAATGGAAGTGTGAAACCGTTTGCCCGCCTTGCTCGCCACAGTTATTAACGACTCTGTAGCCACTTTCCTTAATTCCAAGGTCTTCTGCAATGACCGGAATTTTTTTCATTATGTGCCCTAAAACGATGGCAGTTTCATCATTTACCTCGTTTAAAGAGGAAAAGTGCACTTTAGGTACAATCACAACATGCACCGGTGCTACTGGACTAATATCTTTAAATGCATAGAAGTGCTCGTCCTCGTAAACCTTAGTCGATGGAATGGCACCTTCAACAATTTTACAAAATAAACAATCTGACATGAACTCACCTCTTTTCTTCTTTATAAATAGGCTATAAATGCTTAAACAAGACGCCCATAAACCAAGTCACCTTCAATGCGTTCAAAATGAACTTGTCTCAGGTTGCCAATTAGCTGTTCCTCTTTTGGAACAGCTACACGGACATAGCGCTCGGATAAACCTTCTATATAATCCTCATTTGAAGCAGAAAACCCTTCAAACAGCACAGTAAACTCTTTACCCAAAAGTGAAGCATAATAATCTTGTTCCATTTTGTCGGACAGAGCAATAAGGCGCTCACTTCTTTCGTGCTTCACATTCCCATTTACCTGACACTTCATTTCGGCTGCTGGCGTCCCTTTTTTAGGTGAATATTGGAACACGTGAATTTTCGCGAAACCGACCTTTTGTACGAAATCAAAAGTTTCCTCAAACTCCTGATCCGTTTCCCCTGGGAAACCGACTATTACGTCTGTTGTGAAGGATGGGGCTTCGAATGCCTCTTTTATAGCTTCTACATTTTCCAAATAGGCAGCAGTGTCGTATTTGCGGTTCATGCGTTTTAGTACGGTGTCAGACCCGCTTTGTAGTGATAAATGGAAGTGCGGGCAGAATTTGTCCATATTTTTGATAACTTCTATAAATTCTGTACTGAGGAGCCGTGGTTCAAGGGAACCGAGGCGGATGCGCTGGAGGCCATCGACTTCATTGACTTCTTTTAAGAGTTCTAAAAGATTGGTAGTTCCCAGTTCCTTACCATAGGAAGCGATGTGAATGCCCGTCAACACAATTTCCTTAAACCCGTTGGCAACTAGCCGCTTGACTTCATTAATAACCTGTTCTGGCTGACGGCTCCGAATTGGGCCTCTCGCATAAGGAATAATGCAGTAACTGCAGTACATGTTGCAACCCTCTTGTATTTTGATGAAGGCTCTGGTTTTTTCTGTCACATGGTCGATTTGCAGTTCCTCGAATTCTCTGACCTGCATAATATCGCCCACATAACATACTTTGTCCCAAGGCTCTAAGTCCTCTACGAATTCAACGATTCGGCTACGCTCATTAGTACCTATAACAAGGTTCACGCCTTCTATTGCCATAACTTCGTCTGATGCGACTTGGGAATAACAGCCCACGACTGCCACGATGGCGTTCGGGTTGAGGCGTTTTACCTTACGAATGTACTGGCGTGACTTCTTTTCACCAAGGTTAGTGACTGAGCAGGTGTTAATGACGTAAATGTCAGCCCGCTCGTCTGAACTGACGATTTGGTAGCCTTTTGCGGTGAAGAGTTCGGTCATGGCTTCGGTTTCGTATTGGTTGACTTTGCAACCGAGGGTGTAGGTTGCTACTTTTTTGTGGCCTGTTTTTGGCGATGTATTTGTTTCAGCTCCTGCTGTTTCAGTGCTTACCTCATTTATGTCTACGAGTTTCTTTATTATTTTCATGGTACGTTCCTTCCAAAATTTACACATTGCTTACTATATGCTTATTCTTAAAAGTATAGCATTTTGGTGGGTGGGGGTGCAAGTGGGGGGGGAATTCCTGAGATGAGAAAGGCTACCTCGGTGTTGAGGTAGCCTTTGAGTGTAGAGCTTATTTTTGATAATAGGTGCTGAGTATTTGTAGATATTGTTGATTGTTTTGTATTGCTGCATGTTCCCATGCTATGCCTGTTTGTGTTGAGAATGTTGCCATTTCTTGAATGAGTTGTTCTATTTTTGTACCGAGTATTTTAGTATTGTTGTTTGTGTTGATTTGGTCTAGCATTGCGTTGCTGTTACTTGACCAATTTTGAACCGTTACCTTGTCTTGTTGACCTACTATTGAGATTTTCATGTTGCTATTTTCTTTACTGAAGATCAGCTGGTTAAAGTCAAATGTAAAGGTTGCTTGGTCGAAGTCGGATGATGCAGCTGATTCGTTGTTGATGGTGTCAGATCCGAAGTTAGGGGCGAAGATGTATGTGTCGTTGCCTTCGCCACCACTTAGACAGTCGTTTCCACTGCCACCATCTAGCAGATCATTCCCAGTTAAACCTTCTAAATAGTCATTTCCTGCTAATCCGTATATTTCATCATTTTCAGCAATTCCCTTCATGTGGTCATTTTCAGCTGTTCCGTCCATTCTTATTCGCTGACTTGCTATATCGGCTTTAGCCCATATGACACCGTCACTAAATTGAATTTCAAATCCTTTGTATCGTTCTTGTTCGAAGTATGAACAAAGCTTAAGTTCATCTCCACTTCCTTCAATGCCTAACACCATATCCAAGTTATTTCGTCTAATTTCTTTTACTTCTGTCGACTTAATATCCAGAAACTTCACTGTGTTTTTATCTGAAGGGCTACCGTAATCTCCGCCAACTGTGTCAAAAATTCTATCTTTTCCGAATCCTCGGCTGAAGTGATAGACATCACTTCCGAATCCACCTTCTAAATAATCATTTCCTTCTCCACCGATTAATATGTCATCGCCAGTTCCACCACGAATGTCATCATTTCCTATTCCTCCATCCAAGAGGTCTTTCCCAGTAGAACCTTTCAAATAATCATCGCCAGCTTCACCAAATAAATACCCTTTCTCTGCAGTTGCCGTTATAGTATCATTTGAATTACCACCGCTTATCATAATACCTGAATCACGCGCAATTACCCTAAAATACTCATCCGACATAAATCCCACATTTTCAACAAACTCATCAAATCCTTTTACACCAGACTTATCAAGATATTTAATATACCTAGCTAAATCACCTAAAAGAGGCATTTCATTGTCTTTTAGAAGTTCTGGTAAGCAGAATTTAAGCATGAAGAAGTCAATTGATTTTTCATTAGCAGATTCCTTCACACTTATAAACGGTAAGATTGACTTTAAGCTTGTTTGCGCAGCTACCTCACAGTAGTACCCACTTACAAGATCAAAATATACAGTGCTCAATCGAGCGGCTGCATTAGCATTCGGATTTGGGCCATCAACACCTTTGAAGTTTCTTCCAAGCATACTCTCAACAATGCGTAATTTTCTTGCATCGAAATTACTCCCACGACTATTCGAAGGAATATTTTCTGCACTAGTAGAAATCATGAGTATATTTTCAATAATATTAAAACGCTCTTGATTATCTTTAGAATTAATAAATGTATCTACCAATGCTTTTATACGGCCACTTTTATCTTCTACCATAGCCTTATGCAGTGAAGGCATTGAACCCATTTCTTTGACATTTGCAGAATCCTGAATTTCTTTTGGTATTTCTATAACATTTAAGTCTACCGTATTGTAAGTTTCATTTTTTACCCAATATTCAGCAATTTGAAGTTCACTACCATAATTTTTCTTAAAAGATGCAACATTTCCTAACACTGTACCAGATAGCGTTTCTTTACCAACATTTTGATAGCTTAAGTTAATGGAAGCGATTCCCGCATCTTTGAGCGATACAAGTTCTCCATTGCCTGATATGCCATTTCCATCTGCATCTTTCCATATAAGTAGTGTATTAAAATCTATATCTTTTTCGTCGATAACGCCATCATTATTAGAATCATATTCTTTTAATGCTTCAAATCCATTCTTTGCAAATTCTCCATTTTTCAGATGAGTTCTATCGCCAAAAACTTCATTTCCATTGTTAATCTTTCCATCTCTATTTTTATCTATCGCTAATAAGGCATCATCGCCACTTATCCAATTCATTTTCTCTGCAAAGCCGTTCTGATCAAGATCGAAATGAGCCCCATCTTTTACCGTTGTTGGTGAGAATCCATTTCCCGCTAAGTCAAGTACAAGTGGATCTACACGCGGCATGGCAACTTGTTCGGATTCTCCGAATAATTTCATTATTTCTTCTTTTGCTATTTCTCCAACTTTACCTGCAATTGCACATGCCACTACACCTACTAAGACAGTCGCAACTCCAACCACAATTGGACCTACGCCGATAGCTGCACCGATTCCTATACAGCACTCAGCGATACCTACCATTAACATTTCAGTACCTACATAATTAATTGCCAACTCAGTTGATGCTGCAACCGTTAAAGCCCTAGCCCTATTCATGTCACCACTATTATAGGCATCACAGATACTATTCGTATTCTCTGCGATATAACGCAGAACATCAATCTTGTCAAATTTGTCAAAAACAAAGCCCAATGGTTTAAGTATTTTTGTGTACCTTTTAGCCTGTTCTGCAAACTTAGCAACCTCATATGGTCTATGTTTGATATTATATGAAATTGCTAATGCACCTTGGCCTAATTCGTCTAGGTCACCGATGTTCTTTTTCGTTGCAGTCAAATAACGCGTTACTATACTATCATTCATATCGATTTCTTTTATTGAAGTAAATTCATTATACCGATGTAAAGTTTGCTTCATTTCCATTTTTTCAATTACCGAACACTTTTCATATGTTTGAGCATACGCTTCAATCATTTCTTTATCATCTTTAAAGTTCCTTACATCACCCAAGTTTGATTTAAACAAGTATTCAAAAGGCTCGTTAAGTGGTTTTCCACCCGTAATTTCAGATAAATTGGTAAATATGATTTCGTGCTTGTTATTGACAAAAAATTCGAGATTATCAAACCGTGTGACCCCATATTTTTTAGATGATGATAAGCGTTCTACGACCTCACTTAAGTCTTTTGAAGTACCAGAATCTGAAACCACTTTGTCTATCCAACGTAGGGACATTTGTTCTCCGTGGTTCATTGAATCAAAGTCTTTATAGACACTTCGCAGCACTTCATCAGATCTAAATCCTAGTGTCTGCAAGATTTCAGGTGGATATTTTGAAAAATGTACGTTTATTGTATCAGGTGAACTTAAATCTATTTTTATTTGTTCTCCAGTTTCTGGATTGTGGTACCAATTGGTCGAAATTGTGGTATCTCCATTATGAGCACTCTTATGTTCTACTACTGTTAATGGTTGTATGTTTTTGGGATCACCTGCATATTGAGGATATGCTTCTACATTGAGCATATGATGACCTCGATATACGACACCATTGCCTTTGCTATTCAAAACAATATTTCCGTCTATGTCATATTCAAATGCAGCACCACCAACTTTGATCTCCTTACCAGTTTTACCAAGATTCAGTATCGCCTCCATCTGTTCTGGCGTCCAGTTCCGCGTTCCTAAACCTTGTTTAATTAATTCTCTTTCATTTGTCCAAAATAAATCTACTGCTTCTTGACGTAATATTTTTGTAAATTCTTTGGTTTCGGTTTTAGACAACGTATCGATAAACGCTTTTCTATCACCGACTTGAAGAGAATTAAACGCTATAGTCCGTCCTCTCTGAGTACTGGTATCAAAAAATTCCCTTTGCTCACCTAAAGACAAACTCTCCATAAACTGCGTTTGAGACTCTGGATTTAATAGGTTGAAGGCTTTTTCTCTTATGTCTTTGTTTAAGTCGAAAAAGAGATTTTTAATTTCGTCATTAGATAAGCTTTTTAGAAATTTCTCTTGCTTATCTGTATTCTGCGATAAATAATATTGTAGTAATTCATTATTCTTCACTTTTATTCACCACCTCCTAGCTCCGCCTCTAACTTCGCTAAAAGCAATTCTTCGTCTTTCGTTAATCCCTCTGGGGAATCTTTCTGCGCCCTAATGAATTCTAAAAATTTAACCTTTAATCCATAACTCATCTCTTTTTCTTCTTTTGGTTCA
>JBGSUZ010000033.1:0-11174 GCA_041753235.1 Acidaminobacteraceae bacterium | reverse complement strand
GTCGTATTCGCCCATGAGGGTTTTTGACAAAACACGCGCCTGAATTTCCAACGTGCGTCGATAAGTCAGTTTATAGTCGAACACTGGGTGCGTAACTTCTTCCTTAATCCGCTCCCGAAAGGCTTTCAGTACCGTTTTTCGCCCCTGCTCATTCAAAAGACAGGCCCCTGCCTTGAAATCAAAATCTTTTTCAGAGAGCATCTGCTTGTTTATTAAAGTGAGGGTGGTCGAGTCCGCAATGATTTGCCGAAACTCTTCCATTAAATCAAGCGCCAGCGATGGGCGACCGTACTTATTGGAATGGTAGAAGCCCACATACGGGTCAAGTCCCACGCGAGCAATTTCACTGAGCACTTCAAAACTAAGTAGTGTATAGGTATAGGACATAACTGCGTTGACTGGGTCTTTAGGAGGGCGCTTCGTGCGGTGGTCAAATTCAAAGAAACTGTTATCCCGATGCAAAAGCTTTTCAAAACCAGCAAAGTAATGCCGAGCCGCATCGCCCTCATAACCTAATAATGAGGCTTGGCAAGTTGCATTTTCTATGTATTCCAGACTCTTTTTCAAATGTACTATAGAATTCTCAACAACGGGGTCTTTAAGACTCCGGTTATAGCGCATGCGGAGCTGATTGTTTTTGCCAAGCATAGGACTCAGCCAACCCAGTGTCTTGCCGCTGGTTTCAGAAAAATAAGCGGGTATATTTCTGCGAAGCAGCTCAAACAAAAGCTGACTTGAAATGCTGACGCCACTGAGTATAATAATGCGGTCAACACTGCTGATTGGAATGTCATAAAGCTTTTCCTTGTCTTTGGTGACCACTATTTCGCCGCCGCTTTTGTGCAGGTAAGCGCCGGGCGTGTCCACATAAAGCGTGCGCCCCAAACTTTGCGAAACCGATGGAGACGCCATTCCAATAGTGTCTTGATTCATTTTGGCAGTCTCGAAAGGCATGCAAATACTTGAAAGGCTGCACTCGACACAGCGATGGTCATTGACAGGTTCAGGAATAAGATGGTCTTCAATAGTTGCAAAGGCTTGGTCTACCAATGAAAGTGCAAGTTCTCTAAGTTCCTGAGTAAAGAAAACTTCTTCTTTTTCATTATCAGCCATATAGTAGAGATAGCCCTTTTCAATTTCCTTCTCAAGCGATTCTTCTAACAAGAGTCCCTGCAAACAGAGTTGGACGTGATGGGAAAGGTTGCCACTGTTTTCACCTTTTTTGTACTCGACAGGGTAATGAAAACCGTTGAGTTCTTCTACTTCGTCCAAAACCCCTTTTATACGATAGGTTTCAGACTCCAAGTAGACATTGCGGATTTTTCACGGTCGCCTAACTGTAGGTGCTCTCTAGTTTGTCTCTGATTTTCCTGTATGCTGCCAGCGACCATGTGGTGGTTAGTCTCCGTAACCTGTTCCACCGCACGATAGTAAAAGTTACTTGGACAATAGACGTACTCGGATACTAAAGATATAGACAGTAGATCAGGGTCCAATGTACTCATCTCCTTTTCTGGGTTTATTTTTAGGGGGCAGTTAAGTATATATACCGATTGGTTAATATTTAATCAATAAGGTGCAAAAAAAATAGATGTTTAATATTGAAGTGGGGGAGGGTGGTTAGGAAATGAGCAATAAAAAAAACGCCTGTGGTGAGGCGTTTTGAAGACGGTGGAGAGATTTGGAATTGTCCTCATTTCAAAAAAAGTTTTGACTTTTTAACTTTAGGAATAGTTTTAATCTCCTACGGAGATTAATTGCATTACCACACGAATCACGTTCTAGGAGAAAAAGAACGGAAATAGAAGTTTTAATCTCCTACGGAGATTAATTGCATTACCACAGCACAAAAGGCGTTTGAAGAAGAAAAAACCTTAAGGTTTCAATCTCCTACGGAGATTAATTGCATTACCACAGCAGGGGTATTTACCCCTTGCAAACACTACATTTGAACCGGGACTTGCGAGAGCCCGGTCGGAGGGGTCGTTTTTTGAACGTCAAAATTAAACTAAATGGTCTCAAAGCATTGGAAACATCATATCGAGAGTTTCCCGGGGTTTCTGCATTGACCCCCTTGCTCGCAAATTAAACTATTAACAAGTCAATCAGCTATAGCGCACTTCCAAAACACAATATTCTTTTTCCAGTTTAACACAGCTCTTTTCTCTGTACAAGCTTTAGAAGTCTCCTATGCTATTATTTAAACTGTATTCATACAATGTATTTATAATCTTTTCCCTAAAGGACGCATCCAATTTGAAATAATGCGACTTTGGATTACGTCTACCAGATTTGTACATAACTTCACCGTAATGATCATACATTACAATGCCGTAAAGTTCAGTACCGCTAGAAACAAGGATATAAGCACTGGCATTATTTTGATAAGCGGTGTCCAGATTATAAAGAATATTGCTGCTTTCAGGCAGTTTGTAATTTATTTCCCCAAGGTAAACGGGCCGTTTGTAGATTTCTTGAGACAGAAGTAGCAGCTTATTAATGTCGTTTTCATTTTGTATAGGTGTAGCTTTGACAATGTGCTCTGCATTTTTTTTTGTAGAAAAGTAGCCAACGACACCAGCGGGTTTGAGGATGTTAACTTCAGGATTAGTTTTATTGCTATGCGCCTGAGGTTTCAACGTGTCTATATTTGTCTCAAACCATTTGATTTGCTCTGGTGACAACACCATAACGGCTTCGTCAAGAAGCAGACCGTTAAAGGATTCTCTGTATATAACAAATTCATCTAAAAAGGCATAGGATTTTTTTATGGACTTATTTTGAAATACAAAAGCATAAGTCTGACCGCCAAGTTTTATATGGTTTCGCCAATCATTTAAAGGCGCTGATAGTGTGTTGTAAGGTGGTTTATTGATGACTTGGTGGCTGAAAGCATCTAGCCAAGCTATTAGTTCTTTTTGTTTAACAGAAGCGACCCGTTCATCGGCTTTACTGCAACTGGTAATATGCAGGGTGTAGGCAGTTGTTTCAGGGGTGGTAATGTCCTGAAGGGAGAAACTGCTAGGTAACAAGGCGCTTGATACAAGCATCATGACGATTATTCGTATGTAAAAGATATTCATGGGGAAGTACTCCTTCAAAATATGTTGTTATGCACATCAAAATATTAACATTTAGAACAGCATCTTTCAACCCAACATAACTTGGCATTGGTTAAACAAAGCGTATAATAGAACTATAAATTACAACAGGGAGGTTCATATGCTCAAGTTTCTTGGAATGGGAAGTGCTTTTAACACAACATTAGGCAATACGAGTGCTTATATAAAAACAGCAGACAGTTTACTGCTCATAGATTGTGGTGGGATGGTGTTTCATCGGTTGAGGGAACTAAAGGTTTTAGAAGGGGTGAAAGACTTATATGTGGTTATAACCCATACCCACCCGGATCATGTGGGGAGTCTTGGCGATTTGATTTTTTATGCCCATTATGTGCTGGGGGTAAAAACTAAGGTACTATTTCCACGGTCAGATTTGCTTTTACCATTTCTAAATGCTATTGGTGTTACAACGGACTTGTATGAGCTAATTTCTGAACCGCTTGTAGTGTTTGAAATGCCGGAACTAGGCAAAGTCAGCCTATTATTTGAAGAAAATAGCCACGTGGAGCCCATTCCAGCCTTTGGGTTTTACTTAAAGTTTGCAGATAAAAGTATTTACTACAGTGGAGACGCCAATGAAATGAAGCCTTCTGTGTTAGAAGGCTTGGCTTGTGGAGAAATTGACCGGGTTTACATGGACACCTGTGGCTTAGAATATGAAGGCAACAGTCATTTCTCACTGAATAAACTAGCGGCGTGTGTGCCAAAAGCGTTGAGAAGTCAGGTTTTCTGTATGCATTTAGACGCTTTTGTGACGCCTGAGGAAATTCGTGCTTTGGGGTTTGAAGTTGTAAAAGTTGAATAATAGGAGTACTGCAAACCGCCAACAGCGCCCCAAACTGTCGGCGGTTTTTTTATGCGCCAAGCAATATAATCTCAAAACACCACATCAAAACAAAGAAAAATGTAATGAGAATAAATATAAAACAAACACAAAGTAGTATATACTTTAAACATAGAATGAAACAACTTAAAGGAGGTGGCAACATGTTATCTAGTTTTGAACTGAGCGCACTGACTGGCAGTGACCAGTTGTTTATGAGCACCGTTTTTGCAGCGGGTTTTCTGTCTTTTTTCGCACCTTGCACTTTTCCTATGCTACCGGTGTATATAGGCATTTTGACAGACCACGGAGAGGAAAAAGGGTTAAAACTTGGGCCGTGGACGCTTAGAAAACGACCATTTCTAAAAACATTGCTTTTTGTAGCAGGGCTTTCTACAACTTTTATTACCTTAGGGTTTGGATTTGGTGCACTTGGACGTTTGGTAGACAGCAACTGGTTTTCGCTTATCAGCGGGCTGGTCGTTATTGGTCTAGGGCTACATCAAATGGAACTACTCAGGTTGCCGGGTTTAGGCAAGTATCACGTATTTCGCTTTAAACAGGCAGATCAGTCGAGTCTCCTAGGCGCTTACTTGCTAGGGTTAACGTTTAGCTTTGCTTGGACGCCTTGTGTTGGCCCAGTTCTAGGAGCAGTGCTCGTGGTTTCAGCCGATGGTGGACAAGCACTTTATGGGGCCTTCCTCATGATGCTCTACGCACTCGGTCTCATGATTCCATTTTTAGGACTGACCCTCGTGTCAGAAGCACTTATGGAGCGCTTCCAGCGCTTAGAGGCACATGTGGGGAAAATTAAGAAAATTGGCGGTTTGCTAATTGTTCTGATGGGTCTCTTACTCATTACAGACAAACTTAACTGGATCACCGCTTGGGTAAGTCGGTTTTTCTAAGGACTTAGGCACTAAGCATTACGGCAATTTTATTAACCATGCAATTATTGGAAAGGAGTGACTCATAATGAATAAGAAAATAATAGGCATAATCATCGGGCTAGGATTGGCGGTTGCTTTGATTGGGGGTGTTGCGCTAAGCGGCGGGCAACCTAAGACGCCTATGGCAAACGAACTTGATTTGACAGCGTTTAAAGGTGAAAAAGTCTATGTGAAATTCTGGGCTTCGTGGTGCTCCATTTGCCTAGCGGGTATGGACGAACTCGACCAGTTGGCAGGTCAGGACAATGATTTTAAAGTGATAACCATTGTCGCACCGGGCATAAACGGGGAGCAGGAAAAGGCGGACTTTATTCAGTGGTTTAAGGGGCTTGAGTATAAAAATATACAGGTGCTCTTTGACGAAACGGGAGAATTGACGAAGGCATATGGTATTCGTGCATACCCAACGTCGGTGTTTATTGACGAAGCAGGCAACTTGATTCGCACCCAACCCGGACATGTGTCAAATGAACGCATAAAAGAAATATTTGAGGGTATCCAGTAAAGGAGGTCTTGTTATGAAACAAGCCATAATTTTAGTCGCAGCGGTCAGTGCGGTAGTATTACTCTGGGCGTTTTTAGGAACAGGAGGACGTGGAAAAACGATGGATAAAAATACAATAAACCAACCAAATGAGTCGGCGGTCAGTGTTGAAAAGAACGGGCTACCAGACAATCCAAATATAGATATTCAATACGACAAAACAAAACTTAAGGAAATATACCTCGCAGGTGGCTGTTTCTGGGGCATGGAGGCTTATATGGCTCGGGTCTACGGCGTAGCGGATGCGACGGTGGGGTATGCCAACGGCAACACAGAAAACCCTTCTTATGAAGACTTGGTCTATAAGAATTCGGGCCATGCGGAAACCGTACATTTGTTATACGACCCCGAGCGGGTTTCTTTAGAAGACATACTGGGTTATTACTTTAAAGTCATAGACCCAACCAGCCTCAACAAACAGGGCAATGACCGAGGGGTACAGTATAGAACAGGCATCTACTATACCAACGAAAAGGACTTACCTGTTATTGAAACCGTTATGAAAAGTGTTCAAGCGAAGTACAATAAGCCATTAGCGGTAGAAGTGAAGCCTTTAGAACATTACTACTTGGCAGAGGAATACCATCAAGATTATTTAGAGAAAAATCCAAATGGCTACTGCCACATTGACCTATATGAAGTGGAAAAAGGGCTTATTGACCCAGCCGATTATCCAAAACCTTCAACAGAGGTTTTGAAAAAGGAACTGACTCAAATTCAATTTGAAGTCACTCAGCTCAACCATACAGAAGCGGCTTTTTCCAACCAATATTGGGACTTCTTTGAACCGGGCATTTATGTAGACGTGGTCACTGGCGAACCGGTCTTTAGCTCTACTGACAAGTTCAATTCCCAGTGTGGCTGGCCTAGCTTTACCAAACCAATAGTACCTGAAGTGGTCACTTATAAAGACGACAAAAGCTACAACATGGTCAGAACAGAAGTCAGAAGCCGTTCGGGCGACACCCATCTAGGGCATGTTTTTAACGATGGGCCTAAAGACAAAGGTGGACTTCGCTTCTGCATTAACAGTGTATCGATTCGCTTTGTACCATTAGCCGACATGGAAGCCAAGGGTTACGGCGAACTCATCAGATTTGTGGAGGACTAATAGCCTTTTATGTATAAACTACTCATTTTGGACGACGAATCTCTAGTTCGGCGGGGCATAAAAGCCCTCGTTGACTTAGAGCAACTTAAAATTACAGAAGTTTATGAAGCTTCCAATGGCATTGAAGGGCTGGCGCTGTTAAAGGCGCACAGCCCTGATTTGGTGCTGGCAGACATTAATATGCCCAAAATGAACGGATTGGACTTCGCGGCAGAAGCCAAGGTCATAAAGCCAGACCTTCATATCGCTATACTCACGGGGTACAATTATTTTGACTATGCGGTGGCGGCACTTAAGAACGGTGTGGAAGACTATATATTGAAACCTGTGTCTAAAGACGATGTAACAGCGGTTTTAGTAAAAATGATTGAACGTTTACAGGCAGAGCGCGGGCAGCGGGCGGTTCAAGGGGTGGCTGAGGACAGGTCAATGTCAGTGGAACTGGCAGAAGGCGACCAACTAACTTTGAAGGAGAGTATTCGCAGTCTGTTGGCAAATGAACTAAGCAGACCGGAACTGTCTTTGGTATGGCTGGCAACGGAGCTGAATTTTAGCAGCAGTTACATGAGCAACTTGTTCAAAAAGCTCTTTGGTGTGGCGTTTCAGGACTACGTGCTGAATTTGCGGTTAGAAAAGGCTAAACTGTTGCTACTGACTACGGACATGAAAAATTATGAAATAGCTGAACAGGTGGGCATAGAGGACGTGAATTACTTTGGGACAAGGTTCAAAGCGAAGTACGGGTTCTCGCCCAAACAATATAAGGAGCAGGTGAAGGGGGCGGGCGTATGAAGCAGCCGTCAAATGGTAATTTTCCTTATTTTCGTAACTTAAGGGTACAGATTTCCGCCATTTACCTCATCTCTAGCCTGCTGGTCATCTGCTTCATGGGCTATATTCTTTACGCCAGCATTTCAGGTATTTTTATGGACATGTCCCTCAAAACGACCACGGAAGCGGTCGAGCGCAGTGCTGGGAACATTGAGGTTTACATCGCTAAACTAAAGACTTTGTCCCATGTGGTGAGTGGTAATTCTGACGTAAAAAGCTATTTGGCTGAAGGGACTGGGGAGAGCCGTTTGCGCAGTTTAGAACTGATTGACCAGTTGCTACAGTCGGACCCGTACCTAGCGTCCATTATAATTGTCAGTCAGGACGGGCGGATTGTGTCTAATGAGGCGTCACTGGACATGACCGTGTCCCAAAATATGATGAACGAGTCTTGGTACAAACAGGCTTGCAGCAGCAATCAAATGCCGGTGCTCACCTCTATTCGCCAGCAGGGTTTTACCATGGACAAGGCCGACTGGGTCATTTCTATCAGTCAGGAAATTACGGACCAAAATGGCCGGAACATGGGGGTAGTGCTCATGGACGTTCGGTATCAAGCTATTGAAGGTTTTTTAGAGAAGCTCAATTTGGGCAGTAGTGGCTACGTGTTCATTTTAAACGATGAAAACCAAGTGGTTTATCATAAAGACACGAAGTATTTTGAAAATGACAAGTTAAGACAGGAACTGGTGAAAATCAGTCAAATGCAGGCGGGGTATGACCAAGGGATGGGCATGCTCACCCAGCACTATTCTATTAAACAAACCAATTGGACTTTAGTGGGTCTGTCTTCTTTAGACGAGCTTAAACAGATTCAGCGACATATTATGGAGACCTTGTTCTTGATAGGTTTGGTGCTCTTTGCAGTCGTTCTTTTCAGTGGTCTTTTTATGGCGAAGCGGTTTGCCGCAATGAGTGAGGAAATAGAGCAGCTCATGGCAACCATCAGCGAAAAAGAGCAGTATTTGAGGGGCTATGAGCTCAGTGCCCTGCACAGTCAAATTAACCCGCATTTTTTATACAATACGCTAGACACCATCGTCTGGATGGCTGAGTTCAACGACAGCAAGAAGGTCATTGCCATTACCAAGGCTTTGGCTCAGTTTTTCCGGCTTTCTCTCAACCAAGGACGAGACATGGTCAGCTTAATGGATGAACTGGCTCATGTGACCGAATATTTGTTTATTCAAAAAGAGCGTTATGGCGAACAGCTGGACTACGAACTGGACTGGCATCAGCTGAAGGACTTGCCTGAGCAAATTGAAGTCCCTAAAATTATTTTGCAGCCGATTGTTGAAAACGCCATTTATCATGGTATAAGGGAGCTTGACCATCCGGGGAAGGTTTGGGTTACGGCTCAGCAGGAAACTGATATACTGGTGTTAACGGTAAGGGACAATGGCGTAGGATTTTTGCCAAATGCTCAAAATAAGGACAAAGATAAAATCCGTTTAGGCGGTGTAGGACTAGACAACGTAAACCAGCGGCTAAAGCTGTGCTACGGCGAGGTTTATGGCCTTCAAACCAGCTCAGAGATTGGCGTTGGTACTGTTGTTACCTTAAGACTTCCATACAGGCTTATGACAGAGAATTAGCAAGACAGTGAAAAAGGAGACCTCCAATGAGTTCATGGTTACAGCGCATAAAGCAACCTATTCTATTTCAAGGGGTGAACAAGCAGACCAACTACTTTGAAGGCTGGTATTTCAAACAGGTTTCGGCAGATTTAAAAACGGTTTTCAGCGTTATTCCGGGCATTAGTCTAAACGATGAAGACCCTCATGCGTTTATACAAACCATCCTCTACCAAGAGGGGCAAGGTCTCAGCACGGGTTACCACAGGTTTGAAACTTCGGCATTTCAATATAAAGAAAGCCCCTTCGCTTTAAGCATTGGGGCTAATCGGTTTACTGAGAAAGGTTTTACACTGAGTTTAAAGTCTGAGCTAGACCAAGCACTAAAAGCGCCTCATAAGACAGCGTTGGAAACTTCGTTGTCTTTTGGGGCGCTTAAGCCTATTCAAACGAGCTGGCTAATGCCGAACGTCATGGGCTTTTTTGCGTACTTGTCATTTATGGAGTGCTACCATGGGCTTGTGAGTATGCGCCATGAGGTCAGCGGCACGCTGGAAGTAGCGGGACAAACCATCGACATGAACGGTGGGGTCGGCTACATAGAAAAGGACTGGGGTTGCTCGTTTCCTAAGCAATATATTTGGGTTCAGTCCAATCACTTTGACGTACCAAATTTAGACTTTATGTGTTCAGTAGCCCATATTCCATTTCTGGGAACGGCGTTTCAGGGCTTTTTATGCAACCTGTATTTTGAAGGCGTGGAATATCGGTTTGCGACCTATAACGGCTCTAGTCTTAGTCAGTTTCATGTGAGTGAAGCCGATTTTAAATTCATTTTAGTCAATAATAAATACAGGCTTCGTATTCAAGGTCAAATGGATGCGGCGGAAGTGTTGAAATCGCCTAAAAACGGGGCTATGAGCGGGCAAATTAAAGAAGGGCTCTCCGGCAAATTAACGTTGGAACTGAGTACGTTAAGCGGTGAAACCCTTGTGAGTGCTTCGAGCCAGTGCTGTGGCATGGAAGTGGTTTGGGAAAGTGGTGTGCTTGAGTAGCCATGATGATGCTAGTTGTTATTAAAAGTTTTAAGCAGCGACTGAGTCCACTTTTCTATTTCAGCCCAGTCCCGTGTATCACTTGGCATGTTTTCAGGCACCCCAAATAAAAAGGTGAAAAATTTTGGCATTGGGCTGGCACTTATGCCGCCAAAGATGGCTTTTTCAAAAGGTTTCGTCGGCAGTGAAGCTTTAGTGAAATTTTTTTCAATATAGTTACGAAAGAACGGACGAGCGTGGTGTCCTAAAAATGAGAGACAGTAAACCGCAACGGGTTTGTTGTCTAACTCTTGCCTAAACTGCTTAGTAAATTCTTCGGCTTGTGGCACCCAGCGAAAACCGTTGATAGGTGCGCCAATGACAATGCCATCATAGGTGTTTAAGGATTGCACGTCAGTAAAGCTGAGCACTTCTGTGTCTAAGCCTTTTTCGCTAAAGGCTTTTCCTATATATTCTGCCACTTCCTTGGTTGAACCTGTTTTGGTGTAATAGGTTACTAAAATTTTCCCCATGCAATTACCCCCTTGTATGCCCATTATTTACCCATTTGAAGGTACTTTAAAATTATTTTTATGACTCAATTTACCCTATAGCTAACCTGTGTTAAGGTAGAAGTATTCAGGAGGTGTTACCATGTGCGGCAGATTTTTATTCGATGCGGAATTTGAAGACATGTATCAGAAAATGATTCTTTTTGAGCGCGATTTGCATGCATTTAAAGGGGACATACGCCCGACCGACCAAGCACCTGTAGTGGTTCACAGCGAAGGCGCGAACAGATTGAAGCTCATGCAGTGGGGACTCTACGGGCCTGAAAAGGGGCGTAAGCTGATTAATGCCAGAAGTGAAACATTGCTTGAAAAAAGGCGCTATGCCAATATGCTGACCCAGCGCTGCTTGATTCCTGCCCGAGCATTTTACGAATGGGAAAAGCGAGGGACAGAGCGTATTCAGCATCAATTTGCCCTAGACCACACCTTGTTTTTAGCAGGCCTTTATGAGAAAACCCCTCTAGGCGATGTCTTTGCTATTATTACCATGGCATCCGAGGGAGAAGTACAGTTGATTCATGACCGCATGCCAGTGGCGGTAGGGGACGAATCCTTTGAAAAGTGGCTGTGTGCGCCAGTGGCACAGGCTTACGAAGCCCTTCTGGCCCAGCAC